>CAYNWR010000390.1:0-3021 GCA_964400915.1 uncultured Burkholderiaceae bacterium | reverse complement strand
CCCAATCGTGGTTGAACAGCACCAGGGTTTCAGCGGCAGAAGGCATGGGTCTGGGGAGGCTGAGACGCTGCGGGAGCATGGGCCGCTGTGTCCAATGCGGGGCGCACGTCGCCGGGGTTTGTGGATATCGCTTGGGGGTCGTCGCGAACGCCCGCCAAGGCAAGCAGACGGCCTTGTGTGCGCCGGTCGCTGATGTGCAACCACACACGGGCCCAACGCGGCGCCTGGGGTGCGCAGGCCGCGGCGCGGTGGATGCGTTCGGCCACGGGCCATGCCTGAGCCTCTGCGCTGAGGGGCAGCGGCCACGGCAGGCGATCACCCGTCTCGCCAGCTTGGCGCATCGCGTCGAGTTGGCTGTCCACTGCCCAGCCAGGGGCCTGGGTGCGGCTCGCAAGAATGGCTGCGTCGCAGACCAGTTGGCCGCCACAGGCCAGCAGCACCTGGCTGGCCGCGAGGCCCGTGCAATGGTCCGGCAGCACCGTGACACCAACAGCGCGCAAGGCCGCCAGGTGTTCGGTGGTGCGGGCCGGCGGGGTGCCGTCCAGCACCACGGTGACGCGGCCGCCGGCGCTCTGCCCGACCGCGCGCAGCGTTGCCGCCGCCAAGGACAGGGCGTGCACCGAACACCCCACCACCACGATGTGCCGCGCGCGTTCGCCCAGCCAGGGGCCCATGCGTTGCCAGATCTGCGCGAAAGGCTCCAGGGGCCAGGCAAACAGCGCGTGGGTCCGTGCACCGGGCAAGGCTTCGTCGATCGGGCTGCGGGGCATCAAGGGCAGGGCGTCGATGCTGCAATGACGCCAGCGCAGGCTCTCGCCGCACGCCAGCGTCAAGGCGCGGTCTGTTATGTCCAGACGCTCGATCGGGTCCACGATCAGGCGTGCGCCGGCCGCTTCGGCCAGGCGATGCAGATCGACCAGCGGGGGCGCTGCCGTTGCACCATGCGCCATCCAGTCCAGCAGGGCGGGCCCAAAACACGCGCGCGGATGGGGCACCACCCAGGTCCATGGCATCGATCCCCTGCGGCGCGCGACGGCATGGCCAGCAATCCAGCGCAGATGGGTCGGGCCGCAGCCGATGAGCAGGTCAGGCCGTTGCAACACCTCAGATCTCCTGAAGCCGACCGCAGGACAGCCCGTTGCACAAAGGCGGGTCCGGCGGGTGGGGCGTATGGACCATCGGGTTCATGGTTGCCAGCTGATGTCGGAAATCCAGCCCAGGCTGTGACCGCCGGTGTTGTCGGCGTCGGCACCGAGCGCCAAGGCCAGCACTTCGACCGGACGCGGCGCTTCGGAGCCAAACGCGCGCAGAAAATCGGCAGCGATCGGACGCGCCTGTTGCCGCCAGACGCCCAGTGGGCTGTCGGCGCCATCGGCCACGATGTAGTGGACCCGCGAGCTGTAGGCGTTGGGCAGATGCGTACCCGCCGGCAAGCGGGTGTCCCACACGTAACACAAGGTGGCTGTGGGCAGGTTCTCGCCCGACAGCGCGCGCGCCAGTTGCAGCCGCGCGCGCTCGCCAAACGGCAAGCTGGCCAAGGGCACGTTGAACATCACGCACACCTTCAGCGCAGCGTCGTCGCCGGATTTGCGGCGCAGATCCGCATCGTCCAAGCCCTTGTCCAGGCGCCAGGACCAGCGCAATTGTGTGTTGGCGTCGGGCATGGCGGGCTCGGCCAGTTCGTGCAGCAATGCCCCATAAGAGGCTTGTGCTTCCACGCGCAAGGCCACAGCCGGTCCGCCGCCCGCCATTGGCTCCACACGCAAGTGGGTGATCGGCAGGGTCTGCCGGGGCAAGGTCATGAGGCGCCAGCCCTGGGGCACGTGGCCCACGCTGCTGGCGGGCATGACAGATAGGGCGGGCAGGGCAGGGGCCGACACCCGTGCCGGACCCGCAGCAACCGCGCCGACCCCGCCCGTGCCGCTTGCACCGGTCTGCGCCAAGGCTTCAGCGGCCCAGATCGTTAAGAGACCAGTCGTAGTCCAGATGTTGAATCGCCACATTCCTCGCCTTGATCTTGTCCCGGTCGCTGTTGTTGTCACTCAGCAGGTCTGCGTAACGGGCAAACACATCCTCGATCTTGCCAAAGCCCTTGTGGCCCTTCTCGAAGTCTTCCTTGAACCACTTGAAGATGCTGGACACCTGAAGCTGCCCGCCTTCGTAGCGGTTGCGCGTCCGGTCGCCAATGAAGCGGCGCATGCCGTCCTCCAGTTGGGCGTCCAGCTTGGCCGCGGTGAAGGCCTCGGGCCGCAAGGCCGGGCAGCCGATGCTGGCGCAGACGATGGCCGCGTGGATGCGTGGATCCTGGTACTTGGGTCGCAGCTGCTCGTGCTCGATCCAGTCGAGGTTGCGCGGCTCGCCCAGCAAGGTGAAGAACTTGCCCTTCCAGGGTGACTGGAACAGGCTGCCGATGTCCTTGATCGATTTCAGGCCCGGGTACTTGGTGAGGATCAGTTCGATCGTGAAGCCGTTGTAGGCGTTGATCAGGAAGGCCATCTGCTGCTCGCGCGAACTGGCCGCGAAGGCCGCCGGTGTGACCGCCGACCATTCGTCCAGCACTTTCTTGAGGGCCGCGCGGTCGGCGGCAAAGCCTTTGTAGTCCACGCGCGACTGCTTCTGATCGGGCAGCCATCTGACGTGCTTGGCCACCAGCGCCTCCCAGGCGGCGTATTGACCATCCCAGGCAGGAGAATTCTGAGAAAAAGACCGTGTAGCGAGCGTCGCTGCTTGAAAAAACGCTACTGTTTTTATACCAACGCGCAACACGTCGCGTCGCGTGGCTGGCTTGTTGTTCATGTTCGTCTCCAGTCGTGAAAGCGCTTGACCCATTCAAGCAGCGCGTGGGGTTGGTGGGCGCGTTTCCATTCACCGGCCGCGTACTTGTTGGCCTCCGAGAGAGTCGGATAGGTGTGGATGGTTCCCAGGATCTTGTTCAGGCCCAGGCCATGTTTCATGGCCAGCACGTACTCGGCGAGCAGGTCGCCCGCATGGGTGCCCACGATGGTCACACCCAGGATGGTG
>CAYNWR010000389.1:0-3032 GCA_964400915.1 uncultured Burkholderiaceae bacterium | reverse complement strand
GTGCGGCCGGTGAAGCGGCCGTCGCTCAGTTCGGCCTCGGTGGCGATCAGGTGTTCGATGCCCAGATGCCCTGCGGTCAATTCGGTGATGTAGCGGTTGGTCGCGGTCGTCAGTACCACAAGGTCGCCGGCGCGCAGATGTCCTTGCACCAGTTGGTGTGCCGACGCCGGGATGCGCGGCGCGACGATCTCACTCAGGAACGTGGTGCGCAAGCCGTCCCACTCGGCAGGTGTGCGCCCCGTCAGCGTGCCGACGTAGAACTCGCTGAACTCGGTGACGCCCACGGTGCCCGCCTGGTAGCGGGCCTCCATGTCGGCGTTGCGCGCGGCAAACCGTTCGCCATCGAGCAGGCCACGGTCGATGAGAAAGTCGCACCACAGCACATCGCTGTCCCCGGTCAACAGCGTATGGTCGAGGTCGAAGCAGACCAGTCGTTGCATGGCCATCATGGTGACGCCTGGGACGACCGGTTTACGAAAGCCTCATGCACTGCGCAAGTGCCAGGCCTTGGGCCGCGTAAAGGTTTCGATGCCATAGGTGGACAGCGTCAGCCCCACGCCGGAATCACCCACGCCGCTCCAGGGCAGGCGCGGACTGACGCGGTCGCAGCAGTTCCAGTAGGCGCTGCCCGCCTGCACCCGCGAAAGGATGGCGCGGGCGCGCTGGCCATCGGGTGTGTACACACCGGCGGTCAAACCGTAGCGGGTGTCGTTCATCAGGGCAACGGCTTCGTTGTCGTCGCGCACCTTCTGGATGCCGATGACCGGACCGAAGCTTTCCTCGCGCATCAGCGCCATCGTGTGATCGACCTGGCTCATCACCGTTGGCGCGAACCAGTTGCCCTGGCCGCCAAACGGCCCGGCTTCTCGGGCACCCCCCAGCAACAGGCGCGCCCCCTTGGCCTTGGCGTCGGCCACCTGCGCCTCCAGCACGGCCAGTTGAGGCGCCCGCGTGATGGCCCCGATGTAGGTGTCCTCGGCCATCGGATCGCCCAGCTTGTAGCCCTTGACGGTCTGGACAAAGGCGGCAACAAAGGCGTCGTGGACCTTTTCGTGCACATAGATGCGCTCGACCGAACAGCAACTTTGGCCCGTGTTGTACATGGCCCCGTCGGCCAGCGACTGCGCCGCCAGCGTCGGATCGGCGTCGTCGCAGACGTAGGTCGGATCCTTGCCGCCCAGCTCGAGCTGCAGCTTGACGAAGCGCCCGGCCAGCGCTTGCGCGATGCGCTGGCCCGTGGGCACCGAGCCGGTGAAGAACACGCCATCGACAGGCTGCGCCAGCAAGGCGGCCCCCACCTCACCCGTGCCGACCACACAGCTCAAGACGTCGCGCGGCACACCGGCGGCATGCAGCAGGCGCACCAGGCTCAGGCCCGTCAGGGTGGCGAATTCCGAAGGTTTGTAGAGCACGGCGTTGCCGGTCAGCAGCGCTGGCAGGATCACGTTGCACCCGACGAACCAGGGGTAGTTCCAGGCCGAGATGTTGGCCACCACGCCCAGCGGCAGGTGCTCGATCTCCTCGGTCATGCCGCCTTCGTTGAACACCGTCCGCGACGCCAGCGTCGGGCGCACCTGATCCAGGAAGAAATCGATGCGCCCCAGGAGACCATTGAGTTCGTTGCGCGACATGCCGATGGGCTTGCCGGTTTCGCGCGTCATGGTCTGCGCCAACTGCGGCAGCTCGGCCACGACGCCTGCGCGAAACGCGGCCACGCAGGCCATGCGCTCGGCCAGGGGCCTGGCGGCCCAGGGGGCCTGGGCTGTGCGTGCGGCCTGGGACTTGGCCGCGACGCTGGCGGCGTCGTCCGTCGCCACGCGTTCGATGACCTGGCCATTGGCCGGATTGATGATGTCCATGGTGGGTGTGCTGTGAGGGGTCGTCATGCCGCGGCGCGCGCCGCGCGAGCGGCGGCCAGAAAATCCATGAGCAGCGGGGTGTCGTCGAGCACCCCCTGTTCGGCACGGTGGAACTCGGGGTGCCATTGCACCGCCGCCACCCAGGGCCCGGCAGGATCACTGCGGCGGATGGCTTCGATGACACCGTCTTCGGCACAGCGCGCTTCGATCACGAAGCCTGCCGCCAGATCCTTGATGCCCTGGTGATGAACACTATTGATCTTGTAGCAACTTGCGGAGGCCAGCAGTTCGCTCAAGCGGGATTGAGGTTCGATGTTCAACTGATGGAAGTTGTGGTCGTAAGTGAGGGCGTCGCGGTGCACGCGTGTGCCCGGTACCTGGTGGTTGATGTCCTGGTACAGGGTGCCGCCATACGCGACATTGATCAGTTGCAGGCCGCGGCAGATGCCGAACACGGGTTTGCCCGCCGCCACGAAAGCCTTCACAAGCGCGATCTCATAGGCATCGCGGATGCGATCACCCGTCCATTCGGGCCGCAGGGGCGCCTCGCCGTAGCTGCCGGGCCAGACATCGACGCCGCCGTGCATCACCAGGCCGTCCAGCCATTGCGCATAGTCGGCCAAAGCGACATCGCCACGTGCCGTGTCGCCGTCGGGTGATGGCACCAACACCGGCATGGCACCACCGCCCATGATCCAGTGCGCCATGGACTGCTCGATGTATTGCAGGGTCTTGAGGCCGAAAGCGGCGCGCTGCGGGTCGGGATGCAGAAAGCAGGCACTCACCCCGATCTTCAGGCGCGCGCTCACAGGGCCTCCAGGCGCGGCGCTCGGGTTGCGGCGATCACATCGCCGCCTTGAACAGGCGCTCGAAATCGGCCGCCGTGCAGGGCCGGGGATTGGTCTGGTGGCAGATGTCGCGTGTGGCCACCTCGACCAGGCGCCCGAGATGTTCGGCCCTCACACCATGGGTGGCCAGGGTGCCAGAGATGCCGACACGCACTTTGAGCGCCTTCAGCCAGGGCACAAAGGCGGCGCCACCACCAGCGAGCTTGCACACATGGGCGAGTTCGTCGAACTTGGAGGGAACGGCCTCGCGGTTCCAGTCCAGCACGGTGTCGATCATCAGGGCATTGGCCAGCCCATGGTGCAGGTCGCACACGGCGCCCAGCGC
>CAYNWR010000388.1:0-3038 GCA_964400915.1 uncultured Burkholderiaceae bacterium | reverse complement strand
TCAGTCGGCCTTGGCGCCCGATTGGCGCACGATGGGCACCCATTTGGTCAGGTCGTCCGCAATGATGCGTGCAAACTGCGCGCTGGGTGTGGGCGCCGCCAGCTCGAAACCCTGTTGCGCCAGTTTGTCCTTGAGCGCCGCGTCACCCAGCACCTTCAGGATTTCGGTGTGCAAGCGCCCGACGATCTCGGGCGGGGTGCCGCTCTTGGTGATGAAGCCAAACCAGGTGTTGACCTCGTAGCCGGCCACGCCGGATTCGACCAACGTGGGAACCCCCGGCAACAGGGGCGAGCGCGCCAGGCTGGTCACGGCCAGCGCCTTCAGCTTGCCCTCGCGGATCTGGTTGATGACCGTGGGCGTGTTGTAGAAGCCCATGTTCACCTCGCCCGACATCACGGCCAGGATGCCCTGCGGCGCCCCTTTGTAGGGCACATGAACCAGCTCCGTGCCCGTGAGCTTGCCAAACAGCACCCCGGAGAGGTGATGGCTGGTGCCACTGCCGCCCGACGAGAAATTGAGGCCACCGGGCTTGGCCTTGGCGGCGGCGATCACGTCGGCGACCCGCGTGGCCGGATCGGATGGGTGCACCACCATCACATTGGCCACACCGCCCACGAAGGTGATGGGCGCGAAATCCTTCTGTGAGTCGTAGCCGGGATTGGCGTACAGGGCCTGGTTGAACACCAGGGTGCCCTGCGAGGCGAAGCTGATCAGGTAGCCATCGGGTGCGGAACGTGCCACATCGGCCATGGCAATCGTGCCCCCGGCGCCGGGCTTGTTTTCGACCACCACGGCCTGGTTGAGGGATTTGGCCAGCTCGGTGCCCACCGTGCGCGAGATGATGTCGGCCGTGCTGCCGGCGGCCAGGGGCACCAGCAGGCGGATGGGCCGTTGGGGATAGGCCTGGGCCCGTGCCGGTGCCGCCAGCGAAGCCGCCGCCAGTGCGACCGGGGTGGAGACGAAAGTGCGACGTTGCATGGTCAACTCCTTGTGTGAAATCAGTGTAGCGCCGACTGGGGTTGCAAGCTTCGTTCCTACAATGCCCGGATGTTCCTGCATTCACACGGCGATGGGTCGCCCGACATGTCCGGCGGCCTGCTGGACAAGCTCAATGACGAACAGCGCGCCGCCGTTGCCTTGCCCGCTGAACACGCGCTGATCCTGGCCGGCGCGGGCTCGGGCAAGACGCGTGTGCTCACCACACGCATTGCCTGGCTGCTGCACACAGGCCAGGTGTCGCCCGGCGGGCTGCTGGCCGTCACGTTCACGAACAAGGCGGCCAAGGAGATGCTGACGCGCCTGTCGGCCATGTTGCCGATCCAGGTGCGGGGCATGTGGATCGGCACCTTTCACGGTTTGTGCAACCGTTTTTTGCGCGCTCATCACAAGCTGGCCAACCTGCCCGCAACGTTTCAGATCCTGGACACCCAGGACCAGCTTTCGGCGGTCAAGCGGGTGATGAAGGCAGCGGGCGTGGACGAGGAGCGATTTCCGCCCAAGCAGATGCAGTGGTTCATTGCCGGCTGCAAGGAGGAGGGCATGCGGCCGGCGGCCGTGCCCGTTCGCGACGCCGACACGCGCCGCAAGGTCGAGATCTACCAGCTCTACGAGGATCAGTGCCAACGCGAGGGCGTGGTGGACTTTGGCGAGTTGATGCTGCGCAGCTATGAGCTGCTGCGGGACAACGACCCGGTGCGTGAGCACTACCGGCGTCGTTTTCGCCACATCCTGATCGACGAGTTCCAGGACACCAACCGCCTGCAGTACGCCTGGATCAAGATGTTTGCGCCGATGCCGGCATCCGGCGAACGACAGGACAACTGCATCTTCGCGGTGGGCGATGACGATCAGAGCATCTACGCCTCTCGCGGAGCGCGCGTGGGCAACATGGCCGATTTCGTGCGCGAGTACGACGTGGCGCACCAGATCAAGCTCGAACAGAACTACCGCAGCCACGGCAACATCCTCGATTCGGCCAACGAGCTGATCGGTCACAACCGCCGGCGCCTGGGCAAGAACCTGCGCACCGATCAGGGGCCGGGTGAACCCGTTCGGGTCTTCGAGGCGCCCAGCGACCTGGCCGAGGCGCAATGGATGGTCGACGAGATCCGGCAGCTGACGGCGCCGGGCAGCGGATTGCCGCGCCGCGAGCTTGCGCTGCTGTACCGCAGCAACGCCCAGAGC
This sequence comes from uncultured Burkholderiaceae bacterium, assembly GCA_964400915.1. GTDB lineage: Bacteria > Pseudomonadota > Gammaproteobacteria > Burkholderiales > Burkholderiaceae_C > CAYNWR01. The sequence goes on along the minus strand of CAYNWR010000388.1, from coordinate 854 downwards.
CGTGTGCTCGAAACCGCGCTGTTCCAGGCCGGCCTGCCCTACCGGGTGTATGGGGGACTGCGGTTTTTCGAGCGCGCCGAGATCAAGCACGCACTGGCCTATCTGCGCCTGCTTGAGAACCCCCACGACGACACGAGCTTTCTGCGCGTGGTGAATTTTCCGGCGCGTGGCATCGGGGCGCGCACGATCGAACAATTGCAGGATCTGGCCCGCGCCGCCGACGGTGGGCGTGGTGCTTCGCTGTACCGGACCGCTGGCACGATGAGCGGAAAGGCCGGCGCCAACCTGGCCGGGTTTGTGGCGCGCGTCGATGTGATGCGCGAGCAGTCCGAGGGCCGAAGCCTGCGCGAGACCATCCAGCTGGTGCTGGATCAAAGTGGACTGATCGACCACTACCGCGCCGAGCGCGAAGGCGCCGAGCGCATCGAGAACCTCGAGGAACTGGTGAACGCGGCGGAGAGTTTTGTGACGCTCGAAGGTTTCGGGCGCGATGCAACGGCCCTGCCGCTTGATGAATGGTCGGCCCGCACGGGCCTCACCCAGAGCCCCAGCAGCCAGGGACTGGATGTGTCAGACGCCAACCCAGCCGATTCGGTGCGCGCCGAGCTCATGCCGGCCCCGGATTCCGTGTCGGCCTCGCTGGAGCCGGCGATCGCCGCGCGCCCGCCCGCGGGCGTGTTGTCGCCCGATGGCGAGACCTTGAGCCCGCTGGCGGCTTTCCTCACACACGCGGCACTGGAATCGGGTGACAACCAGGCCCAGGCGGGCGAAGACGCGGTGCAATTGATGACCGTCCACGCGGCCAAGGGGCTGGAGTTCGACGTGGTGTTCATCTCGGGCTTGGAGGAAGGCCT
>CAYNWR010000387.1:0-3050 GCA_964400915.1 uncultured Burkholderiaceae bacterium | reverse complement strand
CCTGGGCGCGCCATTGATTGCGCTCACGGGCAACGCGGCGTCCACCCTCGCGCGCTTTGCGCACTGTGTGCTTGACAGCGCGGTCGAGAAGGAGGCCTGCCCGCTCAATCTGGCGCCGACCGCCAGCACAACGGCGCAGTTGGCCATGGGTGATGCGCTGGCTGTCGCGCTGCTGGACGCGCGTGGCTTTCGCGAAGAGGATTTCGCGCGCTCGCACCCCGGCGGGGCCCTGGGCCGGAAACTGCTGATGCTTGTGGCCGACCTGATGCGACAGGGCGAGGCCTTGCCCATCGTTGATGCGCAGACACCGCTTACCGACGTGCTGCGGGTCATGAGCGCCAAGGGCCTGGGCTTTGCCGTGGCCGTTGATGCCCGCGGAAGTCCGCGTGGCATCTTCACCGATGGGGATCTGCGTCGGCTGATCGAAAAGGGTGCCGAATTGCGAGGCTTGGTTGCAGTCGATGTCATGCACCCGTCCCCACAGTGCATTCGGGATGACGCGCTGGCGGTCGAAGCGGCCGATCTCATGGAGAAGCGGCGCATCACCAGTGTGCTGGTCACGGACGTTGACGGGCGCTTGGTGGGCGCCGTCAACACCAACGACCTCATGCGCGCGAAGGTGATCTGATGCGCTTGCAGGCGCGCACCCGTCCGCAGGGGCCTGTGCTCAACTTCCCCGCTGAGCTGCTGCTTCGCGCGCAAGGCATCAAGTTGGCCATCTTTGATGTGGATGGTGTGTTGACCGATGGGGGCCTGTTTTTGGAAGTCGGCGGCGACGGTGCCACGGCCACCGAAAACCTCAAGCGCTTTCACACGCTTGACGGGTACGGCATCCAGCAGCTGGGTCATGAGGGCATTGCGTGCGTGGTCATTACCGGGCGCAGGTCGCCAGTGTTGCAGGCGCGCCTGAAGGCGCTTGGCGTCGAGCAGATCCACGTCGGCATTGACAACAAGCTCACATGCGCCGAAGCGGTGCTGTCGGCGGCCGGCCTGAACTGGGACCAAGTGGCAGCCATTGGTGACGACTGGCCGGATCTGCCGGTGTTGACGCGCGCGGCATTGTCCTGTGCACCACCGGGCGGGCACCCCGAGGTGCTTGCGCGGGTGGACCATGTCACGCGTGCGGGCGCCGGTGCGGGCGCGGCGCGTGAGTTCTGTGATCTGCTGCTGGTTGCTCGAGGCCGCTATGTTCGCCTGCTGGAGCAAGCGCTTGGCTGACTGTCCGTTGCAGCACCTCGCCGGCGACGGCAGCGCAGCGCTGTTGGGGCGCCTGCGCTGTCGCGACCTTCAACGACGACCTGGAGCGCCATGCACTATTGGATGATGTTTCTGCGCGCCTGGGATCGTGTGTCGATCTACATGCCCGTGATGGTCATGGCTTTTTTTGCGCTGGCCACCTACTGGCTTGTGCGCAACACGCCAGAACCCCAGCAGGTGGCGGTGGCCAAGGCGCCGGTTCACGACCCGGACTACTGGATGAAGGATTTCGCCATTCGCAACTTCGACGCCAGCGGACGCCTGAAAAACGAGGTGCGCGGCGACCTTGCGAGGCATTTCCCGGATTCAGATACTTTCGAGATCGAGCGTGTCCGCATGCGTTCCTGGGATGCGCAAGGGCGTCTGACCCATGCGAGCGCCGACCGGGCGCTGAGCAACGCGGATTCTTCCGAGGTGCAACTGCTGGGGCATGCCGTCGTGGTGCGCGAAGGGGGGCCGGTTGCGGGCGGCGTGCTGGAGCCAGCGCTGGAAGTGCGTGGCGAATACCTTCATGCGGACCAACGCAACGAGCGCCTGCGCAGCGACCAGCCGGTGCAACTCACGCGGGGTGAGGATCGCCTGAGTGCCGACGGGCTCGACTACAGCCACAAGGACCGTGTCCTGCAGCTCGGTGGCCGGGTCAAGGGATTGCTGATCCCTGCGGCACCAGCGCGCAACTGAAGCCAAGCGCGAACCCTTGCTGTCCGGAGTGCCCATGAAACCCCTCGCCTTCATCACCGGTGCGTCCAGCGGAATCGGACAGGCGCTTGCCCTGGATTTGCACCGTCGAGGCTGGCGGCTGGCTTTGGCTGCGCGCCGTGTGAACGAAATCGAGCATTGGCTGGCGCAACAGTCCCTGGGATCTGACGTGGCTATGGCGTACGGAGCCGATGTCACCGTGATCGATAGCATCGTGGCTGCGGGGCAGGCCTGCCTGGAGCGGCAGGGACTGCCCGATCTGGTCATTGCCAATGCCGGCATCAGCATTGGCATCGACTCGGCCGTCAGGTCGGATCTGGACATCCTGGCCCAGACCTACGCAACCAACAACATTGGCATGGCCGCGACCTTTCAACCGTTCATCGAACCCATGCGGGCAAGAAAATCGGGAACGCTGGTGGGTATCGGGAGCGTCGCCGGCATACGGGGACTGCCCGGACACGGTGCCTATTGCTCCAGCAAGGCCGCGGTCATCAGCTACCTGGAAAGCCTGCGCGGCGAGTTGCGTGCCGACGGCCTGAAAGTGCTGACCATCTGCCCAGGCTATGTGGCAACGCCTCTGACCAGCCGAAACCGGTATGCGATGCCGTTTCTGTTGAGCCCGGAGGTGTTTGCCGCGCGCGCGGTGGATGCGATGGAGCGCCGGTCGAGTTACGTTGTCATTCCTTGGCAGATGGGCATCGTGGCCAAAGCCTTGCGTTTGCTCCCCAATGGCCTGTTTGATCGGGTGCTGGCGGGGCGGCCGAGAAAACGCAGGACTGGCGAATAGCCTGGCGCACCAGGCGATCCGACGCTGAGTGCCTGTAGCACCAACCAAAAAGGGCTCCGAATGGAGCCCTTTTGACAAGTGAATGGCCTCTGGTATCAGTAGCCAGCGCGTCCGACGCCGCCACCACCACCTCGGGGGCCAGAGCCATAGGGGCTGCGAAATCCCCCGTCGCCACCACCACCGCCCGAACGACCACCGCCGCCGCCATAGCCGCCACCGCCACCGCTGCGGCCGCCGCCACCACCACCACCACCACCACCGGAGCCCCCACCCCCCCCCCCGAAACCACCCCCACCGCCGCCCC
>CAYNWR010000386.1:0-3063 GCA_964400915.1 uncultured Burkholderiaceae bacterium | reverse complement strand
TACAAGATCGAACTGATCCAGCGTGACGCCGATTGAGCTGCTGCGCCCGACATCAGCCCGAAATCACCACTTGGGCGCGATGCGCTCGCCCGGCATCAGCTCGTAGGGGCCCTTCCATCCCGGCAGGGCCTGCAGGCGGCGCACCCACGCCGCAATGGCAGGAAAACGCGCCTCCAGGTCGTACCCGGTTTCTTCCTTGGGATAGAAGCAGTAGCCGCACAGCGAGAAATCGACGATGGTCGGGGCATCGCCCATCATGAAGGGCTGCGTCGACAGGCGCTTGTCGACAATGCCATAGGCGCTGTCGATCCGCGTCTGAAGAAACTTGAGCACCGCGGGATCGGGCGCGGCCGGCCCAAAGGACTTCAGAAAACGATGCGCTGCAAAGAAGCTGGTGAACTTGTGGTTGTCGAAAAACAGCCAGCGCAACATGTCGTATTCCTGCTCCTCGTCCTTGGGCCCACAGCGTCCGTGCTTGCGCGCCAGGTACAGCAGGATCACGGCCGACTGCGTGAGGCGGCGGCTGCCGTCCTCGAGCACCGGTGCCTCGCCCATGTCGTTGTTGGACGCGCGCCAGGGCTCGGTGCGGGTCTGCCCATTCATGAAGTCCACAAACACCGGCTCCCACGGCACCCCCAGGTGGTTGAGAAAAAACGCCGTCTTGTAGGCATTGCCGGACTGGACGAAACAATGAAGCTTGTACATCGAAAGAAATCTCCTCGCTTGCGTTGTGGCGGGTCGCTGATCACGCAGGCACTGCCCGGGGCAGCGATGCGCGGACCAGCGCCTCAGGGGCAGCCCAACTGCTGGGCCAGGTCGATGAAATCGCGGGCATGCAGGTTGTTGTCGCGATGTGGCGAAACGTCCTTGGGGTGCGCCGCGCCAAATTCCAGCGGACGTTCGACATAGGCTGTGGCGAGCCCGCAGGCACGGGCAGCCGTCAGGTCGTCGTGGTGGGCCGCCACCAGCATCACCTGCTCGGGCTCGACCCCAAACACATCGGCCACGCCCAGGTAGGCCTTGGGATCGGGCTTGTAGGCTCGAAAGACCTCCGCGCTCAACACACAATCCCAGGGCAATCCAGCGCGCTTGGCCATGTGGGTCAGCAAGGCGATGTTGCCGTTGGACAGGGTGCAGATCGTGTAGCGGGATTTGAGGCGGGTGAGGCCTTGCACGGCATCGGGCCACGGGTCCAGGCGGTGCCAGACGCGGTTGAGATCGTCGATGGCTGCGGGCTCGAGCTGCGTGACGTCGAAGTCGCGCAACACGTCCAGCAGGATCATGCGGTGCAGATCGTCGATGCGTGTCCACGGCAGCTCGCCCGACATCACGCGCGCCATGGCCGGGCGGTAGCCGGCACGCCAGGCGCGGGCAAACGCATCGGGATCGACGCCAAGGCCCAGGCGCTGCACCTCCGCGCTCACGCTGCCATGCCAATCAACCACGGTGCCAAACACATCGAAGGCCAGGATCTGGATGCTGCCTTTGCTCATGCCGTTGCCCCTCAACTGCGTTTGAAGGCGGCGGCTTCGCGCGCCAGCAATTCGATGCGTGCCCAATCTCCGGATGCGAGGGCCTCAGCGGGAACCAGCCAGGAGCCACCGACACACACCACATTGGGCATCGCCAGGAAATCCGGTGCGTTCTGGGGCGTGACGCCCCCCGTGGGGCAAAAGCGCACATCGCCAAACGGGCCCGCCCAGGCCTTGAGCATGGCGAGGCCGCCGGCCTGCATGGCGGGAAAGAACTTCAGCTCCGACCAGCCATCATCCTGCGCCGCCATGATCTCGCTGCCCGTGGCCACCCCCGGCAACAGCGGCAGCGAGCGGTCACGGCAGGCCTGCGCCACCCGCGAGGAATAGCCAGGGCTCACCGCAAAGCGCGCCCCGGCCGCCTGCGCGGCCTGCGCATCGGCGGCGCTGCGCACCGTGCCGGCGCCCACAACGGCCTGCGGCACCTCCCGCGCAATGGCTTCGATGCAGGCAAGCGCAACGGGTGTGCGCAAGGTGATCTCCAGCATGCGCAGGCCGCCGGCCAGCAGGGCACGCGCCATCGGCACGGCGTGCGCCACGTCGTTCAACACGATGACGGGGATCACCGGCGCGTCGCGCATGATGTCCAGCGCGCTCAAGCTCGCCACAGAGCCAGGGGTTCGGTTCATGGTCGCAGCTTACCTTGACCGGCGCAGCAGTGCCGGACTCGCGTCAAAGCCAGGTGCAGGCGCCCTGCTCGGCCGGCAAGGCGGCACGGCGCATGCCCGCAAACAGCTCTCGCCCCAGACCGCTGGAAGCGCCCAGCCGGCGTGCGTCGGGCAGCCCATCGGCCACCCGTTGATCCCAGACCTCTGGCGCCACCAGCGCCTGCAAGTGACCGTGATCGGCATCCACCCGCACCCGATCGCCGTTGCGCAACCTGGCCAGGGGCCCACCGGCAGCGGCCTCGGGCGATACGTGGATCGCGGCGGGCACCTTGCCCGACGCGCCACTCATGCGCCCGTCGGTCACCAGCGCCACCCGAAATCCCTTGCCCTGTAGCACCGCCAGGGGTGGCGTGAGCTTGTGCAGCTCGGGCATGCCGTTGGCTTGCGGCCCTTGCCAGCGCACCACACACACCAGGCCACCGGGGCTGGCGTCGTTCTGGTCGTCGCGGCAGGCCTGCTCCAGCGCACCGCTGTTGAAGGCCGCCAACAGCTCGTCCTGCGAGTCGAAAACCCACGCCGGCGCTTCGACGCGATGCCGGTCCTCGGGCACCGCCGAGATCTTGATGACCGCCCGCCCCAGATTGCCCGCCAGCACCTTGAGCCCGCCCGTTGCGGCAAACGGCTCGGCGGCCGGACGCAGCACGGTGGTGTCCCTGGAGGCGCCGATGTCGGCCCAGGTCAAGCCAAGCGCTGCATCGGCGGCAACCGGCTCGCGCGCATGGGCGCGCAGCCCGCCGGGATGCACCGTGTGCACATCCCCATGCATCAGGCCGGCGTCGAGCAGTTCGCGAATCACGTAGCCCGGCCCGCCGGCCGCCTGGAACTGGATCACGACGGCCTGGCCATTGGGGTAGACCCGCGCG
>CAYNWR010000385.1:0-3065 GCA_964400915.1 uncultured Burkholderiaceae bacterium | reverse complement strand
GGCCATACATGTCCTTGACCGTGACACGCACCTTGTGCAGCTCCTCGCGCAGGTCAACCGCCGGGGGCCGCTCGGCGGCAGGTGACCAGGGCGTGGTGCTGAGCTGCGCGAGTGCAGTACCAGCGGCGGACACCAGAAACAGGACAACACTCAGAAGACACTTCATGCGAACACCCATGGCAAGCCGGCCACGCCCTGTGCAAGGCCATCAAAAAAACGGATACGGGCCAGGATATTGGCCGATGTAGCTTGTATGACTGATCAAGCCATGCGCTGGGTCCCAAAGATGCAGGAGACAAGCGGGCGGGCCCACATACGACTGGGGACTGGCCTTGGGATGAAGCTGCAACGCAATCTGTGTCGCGGTGCTTGGGCAGGCCGCAACCACTGTGCCCGCCCAGCGACGGAACATGGGGCGATGAACATGGCCACAGAGAACGGCCTCGATGTTCTTGAAAGCGCCAACGACGGAGGCCAGTGGCCCATGATCGATGAAGCGATAGTCGTCCAAGTAAGGGATGCCACTGACGAATGGCGGATGGTGCAGCAGGACCAGCGTGGGCTTGTGCCTGTTTGCAGCAAGCGCATCGTGAAGCCAGGCCAGCCCTTGTGCGTCGATCTCGCCGTGATGCTTGCCAGGTGGACACGAGTCCAGCGCCACCACACGCACTTCATAGTCATCAGCGCAGTAGTGCAGGGGTCCCGATGCGGGGAGGTACTTGTGCTCGGGGAACGCGTCAACCAGTGCTTGCCGCCCGTCGTGGTTTCCAGGAAGGATCAACAGTGGCGCCTTCAGCGGCCGGAGCAGTTCACTGAGCATCTCGTATTCATCCGGGTGCCCTTCATCCACCAGGTCACCGGTGATCAAGACCAAGTCGGGTGACCGATCCAGCGCTTGCAAGTGCTCGATGGCGTCCGAGAACATCCGATTGGAGTCAACGAGGTCCTTGTACAGGCGCCCACGAGGGCGAACGTGAATGTCTGAGAGTTGAGCGATCAGCACGATGAATGTGGGAGGTGTGTTTTTGCGACGCCTGACGAATGAAAGGGGAAGTCCATGGCAATCGTATCCCTTGACGTCGATCCGGCATCGATCTGGCAAAGAAGGTCACGCGCAGATTCCTTTGTCGCCGCGGGACATTCACGATCCCACCACAGATGCCGGACCGACGACTGCAGGCGATTGCCCAACAGCCAAGCGATCGGTCAGTTTCTTGCCGTTTGGGGGGGAGTCCATCTGCGCAGGCTTGGATGCCACGGTATTGCCTGCCCGCCGCTGTGCGTTTGGGCTCACTGCCTTGCCCCAAAGCGAAGCGCCGAACGTTGCTGCGCGCGCTTGGCCTCGACCTCCCGGTTCTTGGGCTCCGCCGTGGTGACCAGGTTGGCAATGAGATCTCGGGCAACAGCCGCTACTTGCTCCACTGCCCGGTCGAAAACCGCCTCGTTTGCCTTTGACGGAACGTTGAAGCCGCTGAGTTTGCGGACGAACTGCAACGACGCATCTCGGATCTCGAGCTCCGTTGCCGGAGGCTCGAAGTTGAACAGTGTCTTGATGTTCCGGCACATGATGATGACCCTCGGAATCCGATGGTAGGTCATTGTCTCGCCTGGCCGTCGTCGCTCCGGGTGAGCGACCAGTCAGGCGTCCTCTCGGGTGTGCTTCTTTGAACGATTCTTCATCTGGCGCTGATAAGACGGCAGTTCCTTGAACGCAAGGATGTGCCGCCTTCGATAGTGGGCGTACTCGGCGATGTACGTGGATGCGTTGACGTAGGGCCCGGCAATGTGGCCGGGTCGCTTGGAGTCCGCGAAGAAATACACCTTGCCGTCACGCTTGAATGAAGCCACCCAGTGGCGGCGCAGCAGGTTGCCGCCGAGCGTGACCGGATCGAACTCGATCATCACGTACGTTGCCTTGAGGTCCGAAGAGATCTCACGCAGCGTCTCGACGGCAAATCGTGCCAGGTCCACACACACGCCCCTGGGTTCCTTGAAGAACATCGCAGGCGCGTGGATGGGCAGGCTTGATCCGTTCATCCGCTGCGTCTCGGAAAGCCTCAGAGCACGGGGCATGTCGTACTCGAAGTGCGCTCCGATCCAGGCGTTGACATCCTCCGGCGTGCGCCACTGACGGATGGCAAGATCGTAGGTCGGCGGCACCAGGGCAGGTTTGGGTCTTGCCGACCTCGCGTCTGGGGCGTCTGAGTCCGGTTCCGCCATGTTCGGAGTGGACGTACACGACGCAAGAAGTTGTGCTGTGAGGGATATGGCGAGCACGCGCCTGGTGAGTTGCATGAGACGCCTGATGTTTGAGCTGCGCCGACTGTGGAAACAAGGGCCACTGGCCGACAAGAGCAGCATGGTACCGGGCTCTTGGCGGCCAGCGGGCCTTGCCAAAGTGGGTTGGCTGCAGCGAAGGCCTAGGCCGACCCGAGTGCCCCAATCCAACCGCTTGCTCCTGCATGCCAAATGACGAAGGCTGCGACGTTGACCAAGACTGTGACCCAGAACATTGCGACAAACGACGGCTTTGCCGTCTTGTGACGAAGCAACTGTTGCGCTAGCAAAGCGCCCGGCCACCCGCCCGCTATCCCAAGAAGGTGCAAAGTGCTTTCAGCCGTGCGCCAGCGCTGCCTAACTGCGGCGGCCTTGTCCAACGCGTAGGCCAGAAAAGCGACGACGCTGACAGCGAGGTAAGTCGGAACAACATAGGGCTTCAGCCCCCAACGACTCGACACGTAGTAGCCCAGGGCGAGGAAGGCAGGAATCGCCAACAGTCTGGGAAAACTCCATGGTGCCGGGGACTGGCGACGAGCAACGGGGCGCACCGGCATTCGAACGGGATACTGGACATCGAAGGCGCGCCTCTTGCCATTCGGACCCAATTCCACCTTGAAGGTAAGTGCCTGACCGATCTGCGGACGACCGCTGCCTGACGGGAATGCCTTGATATGGACGAAGATCTCCTGCCCGCCCTGTGCAGGTTCAATGAAGCCAAAGCCTCGGTCGTCGTTCCAGGTCTTGAGCGTTCCGTCGAGTCGCATCGGTTGTAGGGGCGGTCTAAT
>CAYNWR010000384.1:0-3065 GCA_964400915.1 uncultured Burkholderiaceae bacterium | reverse complement strand
CTGCGCGACGAAGTGGGCCACGTGGCCATCGGCAACCACTGGTACCGCTGGCTGTGCACACGCGAAGGCCTGGACCCCGTGGCGCACTTTCGGGCACTGGCACGCCAGCACCGCGCCCCACGCCTGCGCGCCCCCTTCAACGAGGAGGCGCGCCTGAGGGCGGGGTTCACTGACGAGGAGTTGGGGGTGCTGAAGGAAATGCCGTGAGGGCCTGGGGCCAGACGAAGCAGCTTGCGCGAAGGCTTTGGGCGTGACATGCCACAGGAACCCCCCAATCCATGATCAGGCGAAATGGCCTTTTGGTGATTTCTCAAATCGTGTCTTCAATCGGCCAGAAGCAGAACTCCCGGCAGGTGGAAGGGCAAGTGCCTCAGAGCGGCCCTTCGCCGGGTGCAACTGCGCACGATCAGGCCGCCCCTCGCGGCGCTGCAGCCCATTCGTCCTTCCTGCCCTTCATACCCGCAGGCAGCGCTACGCCGACTCGACGTCTTGAGCTGGTGTCTTCCCGCTGCACGTGCGCGAGGATGACAGACGCGGCGTCCGCGTAGGGAACGATCAGACTCGGGATCAGCATGGCAAACAGGGGCAAGACAAGTGGTGCGGGCAATGCCCCCGTGATGGCAGGCATCGGCGCTGGAAGACGGTCGATCGATACGCGCAATCGTTGCAGGCCGAGCGCAGGTTGGTCGGCCATGGGGCCGGGACACAAGAGGCGCCAGTCGATATCAGACCGTTGAAGACGTTCGTAGTTCTTGCGATGCGGCCAATAGGTGCCGCGAACCTTGGGCAGATCCACACCCAACCGGCCCCTTGCATCCAGCGGCAGCAGTGCCGCGCCGGCCACGAACCAACTGACCGGTCGGCCGGAAGCAGGCAGTGCTTCAACCGCCGACACGGCCTTGTCGAACAGCCGAACAAAGGCCTCTCCCTCAGTGACCACGCCGGCACAGAAGACAAAGACATCATGGCCGGACAGGAACGATGCAAGCTGCCTCACCGTGGCGGCTGCCAAGTCAAGATCGGCGATTCGCGCACGGGCCGCTGTCTCGGGCTCCAGCCTGCCGCGGGCGCGCACGCCCACCGAAAGCTGCCAGCCGCGATCCAGCGCTTGGCGACATACCTGTCGTCCCAGGTTCCCCGTGGCACCCAGGACGGCGATGGAGATCGGCTCGGACATGAGTGTTCCTGCCTCCGTGTGGAAGTTAGCGCAATTGGTCAGCTTTGCGCACGGCGAAGGCGGCCAGACAGCAAACGAAGCCCATCGTGAAGATGGCCACGAGGCCGAGCGACTCGAACATCGCGCGCGAACTCCACACCACCTTGGCCGCGTCGGTGAGGGGCCGGTCCTCTGCCAGCCAGGCCATCGCAGGGAACTCGACGAAGGTGGCAAAGTAAAACGCGGTGTTCAAGTGCCAAGTCTCGCGCCGGTCATCACCGTTGCTTGCTGGATCGCGCTTCGGATGCTGCTTGGCCAGCACCAGAGCCAGAGTCTGGAAGATCAGGTAGACGGTAAGGAACCAACCCATGAAGTTGACAAAAGGCACGCCGAAGTAGCCGCCGCCGTCACGCCAGATCCAGGCCTGCGACATTGTGGCGCGGGAAGGGTCCATCGACAGATCCCACATCACCATGATGAAGGCGGCGATGATCGGCACCGCGAAGCGTTGCAGCGCGTCAGCGCTGCGGTCGAACTTGTTCAACACGATGTGCGCCAGGTTCCAAGACACGTAGCACATGGCGAAGTAGGCCGGCATGATGAGCAGCGGCACCGTGCCCAGCTTGGGGCCGAGCCTCTCGGTGTAGTGGTAGTGGCCAAACGGAAAGCCGGTGGCGATGGACAGCGACTCCAGGCACCAGCTGACGACGAACGCGATACCGAAGAAGACGAGCATCGTGGGCCAACCCAGGCGGCGGCTGCCATGCAAGAACGCGAACACCGTTGGCACGATGATGCTGATGGCCGGAATGACCGCCATCAGGCTGGGCGCCAACGGCGTGGCCTTCAAGAAGGCGAACACGCCGAAGAGGATCGTGATGGCCCAGAGGATGCGGTTGCGGGCAATGTCGGTCATCAGATGCGTCTCCAAGGTTTCGAAATGGGGAGCCAGCATGTGCTCGCTGGCTGGGTGGGTGGCCCATCATAGTGACAAATATGTCATTATGACAATCAGCACCAACCCTGACCGTGACAGCGATTGGCGGTACCGGCGCCTGTGCTCGGCTTCAACCAGAATGTCGCCATGAACGCTGATGACCACCGCCCCCGAGTAGCGGCCGAGCGGCGCGAGCGCATGCGAGCACGCATGCTGGAGTGCGCACTGTCGCTGGCCGCCAACAAGAGCCCCGAGCGCCTGAGCATCGACGACGTCATCGCTGCGGCCGGGGTCTCACGCGGGACCTTCTACAAATATTTCGACTCGCCGGACAGCCTGGTGCAGACCTTGGCCATCGAGGTCACCAATGCAGTGATCCGGATCCTGCATCCGACGGTGGAGCCGATGGACGATATGGCTGATCGCATGGCCACCGGCGTGCGCACGACCTTGCGGCTTGTTCGAGCTCACCCGGTTCTGGGCGCCTTCATGGTGCGCGCCGGCTGGCCGGTATCAGAGCGCGCCCAGCAGTTCTTCGTGGTGGTCTGCGCGGACTTGCGAAAGGGCATCCGCCAGGGGAGGTTTGCGCGCATGCATAGCGAGGTGGCCATCAATCTGCTGGCGGGCTTGATGGTCGGCGCCATGCATTCGATCACTTGCGGACGGGTGCCGCGCGACTTCCCTGAGCAGGTGGCTGCGACCTTGCTGCGCGCGCTGGGCCTGCCTGAGCAAGAGATTGCCCTGCTCGCGACGCGACCGCTGGCCCTGCCGGTCATCGAGTCGGAGACGCTGTTGTGGCGCCTCATCAAGGGGCGCGACGCTTGAACGCCGCGAGCGCACCGGCAAAGGTTGCTTTGCGCCAGCGTATCCTATCTGGGTGCCGGCCTTGGGTCGCAAGCCGCACTCCACCCCACCAGCCCCGCGCCCCCACCGAGGGCGCCCGCGCGATTTGCGCCGGGGCGAGAAGCGCAG
>CAYNWR010000383.1:0-3074 GCA_964400915.1 uncultured Burkholderiaceae bacterium | reverse complement strand
CCCCCTCCAGGCCGTGGCCGATGGCCTCGTGCAGCAGCACACCGGGCCAGCCTGGGCCCAGCACCACGTTCATTTCACCCGCCGGGGCCGGCCGAGCTTCCAGATTGGTCAGCGCAGCGCCCACGGCCTCGTGCACATAGGTGTTGATGCGCTCATCGTCAAACATCGCCAGGCCCAGGCGGGCGCCACCGCCACTGGAGCCCATCTCGCGGCGGCCGTTTTGCTCGGCGATCACCGTCAGGCTCAGGCGCACCAGGGGACGCACGTCGGCGGCCAGCGTGCCATCCGCGCGGGCGATCAGCACCACGTCGTATTCGCTGGCCAGGCCCGCCATCACCTGCACCACGCGGGGATCGCGGGCGCGGGCACGCTGCTCCACGGTTTCGAGCAGCTTGACCTTGGCGGTGCTGTCCAGGGTCGCGATGGGATCGGCGCCGCCATACAAGGAGCGCGCTGGCGCAATCTTGCGCCGCCCCCCCACCCGCTGACGGCCCTGGCCGCCGGCCTTGGCAATGGAGCGCACCGTGCGCGCGGCATCCAGCAACGAGGGCAGCGAAATATCGTCCGAATAGGCAAACGCCGTGCGCTCGCCACTGACGGCACGCACGCCCACCCCTTGATCGATGGAGAACGAGCCCGTCTTGACGATGCCTTCCTCCAGGCTCCAGCCCTCGCTGCGGGTGTACTGGAAGTACAGGTCGGCGTCGTCCACGCGATGCGCGCAGATGTCCGACAGGGCCTGCCGCAGGTGCCGTTCATCCAGGCCAAACGGTTCCAGCAGCAACGAGCGCGCCACGGCCAGGCGCTCCAGGGTGGGTTCACGAGAAATCATGGCAGGCATTCTATGCAGCACCCGCCGTGCCGCCGCCATCGGGCGCGGCATGACCCAAGCGGGCGAAAGGTGAATACATCACCCTGGACGAAAGGCCCAGCGGCATGCACTCGCAAGCCCGTCGATCCGGTGTCCGAAACGACACCTGAACTGAACCCCATGCCGAATCCCCAAGGGCGCCAGACTTTTCCCTGACCCACTGGCTGCTGCGTGCGCTCGATGAACTCGATTGCGCCGTGATGCTCGTCGCCCCGGGTGGGGACATCGTGCACGCCAACCATCTGGCGCGGCACGAGCTGGGCACCGGTGCCTTCCTGCGGCGCAGCGCTGGTGATCAGCAGCCGCTCCCAACATTGCGAACGATTCACCCTGGCCATTGATGCACGCGCCAAGACCATTGCCGACTCCATCTGCAGCCTGCTGCAGAAGATGGCCAAATTGCCGCCGGTCGTGCCCTCGCTGTGCATGTGAGCGCTGCGTTGGTGGCGTCCAAGCGGCCAACACCTGCTCGGCGGGTCCTTGCGCCGGTCGCATCTGGCGCATGCCCTCAGCCAGGCGCTGATCGCCGTCTACGACCACGCGATGGATTCACGCGAATTCATCAGCCGCCCGATGAAGGGCCTCGAGACCGGTGGCTATCTGGCCATGCACGAACGGCGCATCGTGTTGGTCAAGAAGCTGCCAGAGCGGTGGTAAATGCCAACTTGACGAAGAACCTTGACCCAATCGGCCTGAAGCGATCGTCAGAGATCGACAGTTTGCTATCAAATAGTCTGTGGTCGCGATCCCTATTGCCGCGAGCCGATGCTCACCCAGCGCCACTCCAGCCAGTTGTCGGCGCGGTGCACGGCCGAGATGTTGCTGCGCATCGCCCAGGGAATCACCTGGCGGTGCAATGGGATGTGGTGCACCTGCTCGTTATGCTCCTTGAGCGCGGCCTTGATGAGCTGCTCGCGCTTGGCAGCGTCGGGCTCCTTGCTGGATGCGGCGGCCAGTTCGTCGAGCTTGGCGTTCTTGTAGTTGCCCCAGTTGTAATAGCCCACCCCGCCATCGGCGCGCGAACGCATGATGGGGGTGAGTGTGGTCTCGGCATCGGTGATCGAGCCGCCCCAGCCCAGCATGTACATCGACACGTCCATCTTTTCGGCCTTGGCAAAGTAGGTCACGCGCGGCTGGGCATTCACCTTCACGCGCACGCCGATCTGTGCCCACATGCCCGCCAGGGCCACGCAGATTTCTTCGTCATTGATGTAGCGGTTGTTGGGGCAGTCGAGCGTCACGTCAAAACCCTGCGCGTAGCCCGCCTCGGCCATCAGCGCCTTGGCGCGGGCCACGTCATAGGGCAAGCGCTTTTCGATCTCCGGGTCGTTGAAGCCACCCAGGGGCGATGGGGTGATCGATCCGGTGGGCAAGGCCTGACCACGCATCAGGCGGTTCTTCATCGATTCGATGTCCACTGCGTGATACAGCGCACGGCGCACGCGCACGTCCTTGAAGGGGTTCTTGCCCTTGACGCTGGAGTACAGCAGTTCGTCGCGGCCCTGATCCATGCCGATGAAGATGGCGCGGTTCTCAAACCCGTCCACCACTTTGGTGCCAGGTGTGCTGCGCAAGCGCTGCAGATCCTGCGGTACCGGGTCGAGCACCAAGTCGATCTCGCCCGAAAGCAGCGCCGCCGTGCGTGTGGCGTCACTCTTGATGGGGGTGTAGACCACCTCCTGCACATTGCCCTCATTGCCGCCCCACCACGTGGGGTTGCGCCGATAGACGGTGCGCGTGTCCGGCTGCCGCGACACCAGCACAAACGGACCGGTACCCATCGCGTTGAGCACCGTGTGCTTGTCTTCCTTGTTCTTGAAATCCTGCGGCGCGGCGGCGTTGTTGCGCTCGGACCAGGCCTTGTTCATGATGAAGATCAACGAGGCATGCTGCAAGAAGATCGGGTTGAACTGCGGCAACACAAAATCAACCGTCAGATCGTCCACCCGCCGCGGCTCACCCATCGCCACCGCGTACGCGCGAAACGGCGAATTGGCGTGCTGCGCGCGCTTGACGGAAAACACCACATCGTCGGCCGTGAAGGGGGAACCGTCCGAGAACCTGACCCCCGCGCGCAGCTTCATGCGCCACAGCGTGGGGCTGGCCTGTGTCCATTCGGTGGCCAGCGCCGGCGCGATCTGCAATTGCTTGTCGCGCGCCACCAGCGTGTCGTACACCTGCCCGTTCATCGAATTGGTCAACA
>CAYNWR010000382.1:0-3075 GCA_964400915.1 uncultured Burkholderiaceae bacterium | reverse complement strand
CGCAATGCGAGAAGCGCACATCGGGGTACTTGGCGGCCAGCGCCAGCATGTGCGGATCAAAGTAGCCAAACGAGGTCGGGAACAGCACGCTGGCGCCGTCCTGCGCGATCATGCCGGTCATGGTTTTTTGCACGGCAGCCGTTTCGGGCACGTTCTCTTCTTCGACCAGCTTAACGCCCGGCAGTTTCTTGATCTCGGCAGCCGCCTGCGCCTGGGCCTGGTTGTAGCCAAAATCGTCGCGTGGGCCGACATAGATCACGCCCACGGTGATCGGCTTTTGTGCACGGGCCAGTGGCGCCAGGGCCCCCAGCGTTCCGGCAGCGCCCAGCGCAGCCAGGGATTTGAGGGAATTGCGGCGGTCAAGCGAGTCAAGGTTCATGGTGATCTCCGGTTGATGGGGTTGATGGGGTTGATGGAGGACAGGTGATCGTTGGACGGGCTTCAGGCCGGTGGCACTGTCAGCAGGCTCACATGCGCACAGACCACGCGCCACCCCTCGGAGGTTCGCATCCAGGTCTGGCTTTGCCGGCCCGTGGACGTGGCGTTGATGCGCTGGAATTCGGTGTTGGCCGTGGCGAAGTCGCGTCCATAGGTGGTGATCACGGTGTTCATCAGGGTGCGATCCAGTCCCTGGCCTGGGCGCCCCGCCCGAAACGCACGGATGGCGTCCCAGCCATAGAGGTTCTCGGTGGCGCCGTAGCGCAAGGTCAGGGCGTGGTTCCAGAAAAGCTCATCCAGCACCGCCACGTCGTTGGCAACGAGCGCACGCTCATAGCGTTCAAAAGCGGCGGTCACCTCGGCCAACACGTCGGGCAGGTTGATCGTCATCACAGCGCCACCTTTTTCATCTGAGCCACGCCCGAGCGCTCCAGCACACGGGCAGCGCGCAGGGCGAGGTCTTCGCGCCAGGGCGCAGCGATCACCTGCACACCCAGCGGCATGCGCGCAGATGCCTGGGGCGAAAAGGACGATGCGGGCCCATCGGACACGGCATGCGCCTGGGGCCACAGGGGAGCGGCCACCACCGGACAGCCGGCAAACGAAATCGGCTGGGTGAGCAGGCCCATCGAGGGTCGGCATGGCAGGCGCTGTCCGGAAATCTCGATCCATTCGGTGCCGATGGCAGGCGCCGTCACGGGCGTTGCGGGCGCCAGCAGCACATCCCAGTGTTCAAACAAGGCCTGCACCTTGTCTCGGTAGACACGACGAAAGCGCTGGGCCCGCAGGTACCAGTGGGCGGGTTGCAAAGCGCCTGCGATGAAGCGATCGACCACCAGCGGTTCGAAATCGTCGGCCCGCTGGCGCAGATCCGGCAGGTGCAGGCTGGCGCCTTCGCTGGCGGTCATGATGAACGCGGCTGCGCGGGCGATGGCGGCGTCGGGCCACTGCACACGGTCGCTGGCCTGCAACACCTGTGCCGCCTGCTCGACCACGTCGCGGGCAGCGGCGTTGCATTGGGTCTCGAAGTAGCCGCCCAACACACCGATGCGCAAGCCAGCCACACCCTTGTCCAGTTCGTCGACGGTGGGATCGACACCTTTCACGTGGCACCCAGGGTCCAGGGCGTCGGGCCCTTGCATGGCGTCATAGGCGTGCGACAGGGCCTCCACCGAATCCGCAAAGGGTCCCAGATGGTCGATGCTGTAGACAAACGGGTAGGCACCGCGTCGTGACAGCCGTCCGAAGGTGGGCTTGAGGCCCCAGACGCCACACAGTGAGGCCGGCACGCGGATCGACCCGTTGGTATCCGAGCCCAGACTCAAACCCAGTTGACCGGCGGCGATGGCGGCGGCCGAACCACCCGATGACCCGCCGGCGATGCAAGCCAGATCATGGGGATTGCAACAAGTGCCGTCGTGTGTGTTTTCGGTGGTGAAGCCGTAAGCGTATTCGTCCATGTTGAGCGCGCCCACCAGCACGGCGCCGGCGGCTTTCAGGCGTGACACCAGGACAGCGTCGTGCGCAGCAGGAGGCAAGCTGCGATTGACCTTGGACCCGGCGCGCGTCACAACACCCTCAACGTCGAAAAGGTTCTTGACCGCGTAAGGAACACCGGCCAGCGCCGGCAGACGCTCGCCCCTGGCACGCGAAGCGTCCACAGCCGCGGCTTCGGCGCGCGCCCGCTGCCAGGTGCGGTCGGTGAACGCGTGAATGCGCCCATCCGTCGCTTCAATGCGCGCCTGACACGTCTGCAAGGCCTCCGTCGCACTGCATTCGCCCACCGCGATGGATCTGGCCAGTTGCATCGTGGACAGGTCTGCGAGCTTGTTTGCTACACTAGTCATAGCAATCAATCATTGATCAGCGCTCGCTACCGGCCCATTTGGGCAAAAAATCTCCGCCAACTCGATTTCGGGCGGCAATTCGAAGGTTTCCAGGGCTTGAGCGATGTCCGCTGTGCGCTGCAGATGCAGCGCCACACGCCGGGCGCGTTCGCTGTCCAGGGGCAGATTCAGCAGACGGGAACTGGACTGCACGAAAGCCAGCGCATCGTCAAAGCTCATGGCCGGGCCCGAACTCATCGGCGCACCTCGCGCTGAAAGATTTCCAGGCTTCGCTTCTTGGTCGCCACGAAGCTGGGCTCCGACAAGGTGGCCACCGTCCGCGGCCGGGGATCGTCGTAGTGCAGGATTTCGGCAATGCGCGTCGGGCGCTTGGTCAGCAGCAGCACCTGGTCAGCCAGGTAAACCGCCTCTTCCAGATCGTGCGACACCAGCAACATGGTGGTTCCGGTCTGGATGAACACCTCCTGGAGCTTCTCGCGGATGAACAGGGTCATCTCGAAGTCCAGCGCCGAAAAAGGCTCGTCGAGAAACAGCACCTCGGGCTTGGGTGCCAATGCACGCATGATCGATGCGGTCTGCTGCTGGCCGCCCGAGAGTTCGTAGGGGTACCGCTTGAGGTCGAACTTGACGTCGAACGAGGCCACCAGCTCGGCCATGCGACGATCGACCTCGGCCTTGGACTTGCCCTCCAGCTTCAGCGGGTAGGCGATGTTGTCGATCGTGCGCATCCACGGAAACATCGCCTCGCGGTAGTTCTGGAACACGTAGCCGATCTTGGTCTGCGCGAGCG
>CAYNWR010000381.1:0-3094 GCA_964400915.1 uncultured Burkholderiaceae bacterium | reverse complement strand
CACCTCGCAACTCGCCCTGGATTTCGATGCCGGTGATCTGGCCAAAGCCCAGCGGCTTCATGAAGTCGTGCATCAGGTCCACACCCATCTCGTTGGCCAGTGTGTAGTAGTACACGTTGCTGGACTTGACGATGCTCTGGTGCATGTCCACCGGCCCGAGGCCGTGGTCCCCATGGCTGCGGAACACATGGCCGCCAAAGTTCCAGCTGCCCGAGTCATTGATGACCGTGGTCGCCGAACGCTTGCCGGTTTGCAGCGCCGCCAGCGCCATGAACGGCTTGTAGGTGGAGCCCGGCGGGTAGGTGCCCCGCAGGGCACGGTTGAGCAACGGCTTCTCGATCGACTCGTTGAGCATCTGCCAGCTCTCGCTGTCGATGCCATCGACAAACAGGTTGGGGTCGAAGGTGGGCTTGCTCACAAAGGCCAGCACCTCGCCGTTGCGCGGATCGATCGCCACCAGGGCCCCGCGCCGATCACCATAAAGATCCTCGACCAGTTTTTGCAGACGGATGTCCAGGGTCAGCTGCACACTCTGGCCCGGCTTGCCGGGCTGGCTGGCCAGCTTGCGCACGGCCCGCCCGCCCGCCGAGGTCTCGACCTCCTCGACACCGGTCACGCCGTGCAACTGGCGCTCGTAGCTTTGTTCGATGCCCAGCTTGCCGATGTATTCGGTACCCCGGTAGTTGGCGATGTCCTCGTCGGGCCAGTTTTCCATGGCCTTCTTCTCGGCCGGGTTGACGCGGCCGATGTATCCAACCACGTGGCTCGCCAGTTCACCCAGGGGATAGCTGCGAAACAGCCGGGCCTTGATCTCCACCCCGGGAAAGCGAAAGCGCTGCGCGGAAAATCGCGCCACCTCGGCGTCGCTCAGGCGCGTGCGGATGGGCAGGGAGTCGACGCTCTTGGCCTCTTCGGTCAGGCGCTTGAAGCGCTTGCGATCACGGGGCTGGATGTCGATGACCTGGGCCAGTGCGTCGATGGTGTCGTCCACCTTGCCCGCCACACGCGACGGTGTGATTTCCAACGTGTAGGCCGAGTAGTTGGTGGCCAGCTCGATGCCCTGCCGATCCAGCACCAGACCGCGACTGGGTACCACGGGAACGATGGCCGTGCGGTTGGTCTCGGCCTGCTCCAGCAAGGATTCGTGCCGCCAGATCTGCAGATAGGCCAGCCGTGCGCCCAGCACCAGGAAACACGCCACCACCGCCAGGCTGGCCACCACCACCCGCGAGCGAAACCGCGCGAGTTCGATGTGGACGTTCTTGAATTCGGTCATAGCGGACGGTGGTCGTCTGGATCGGGGGCCCGGCGCTGCGGGGCCAGCAGGATGATGCTCACGAGCGGCCACAGCAGCGACTCGACCACCGGCGACAACAGGCTGGCGACGCCGGCAAAACGTCCGCCGACCACCAGGCGCAACACCAGCTCAATCGCATGGCCGGCCAGAAACAGGGGCAGCACCTGCATGGCCTGCGCGGGCACCGAGAACCACAGCAGGCGTCGGTGGATCGATATCGACAAAAAGCTCATCACACTGTAGGCCATGGCGTGCTGCCCGAGCAAGGCGCCCTGGTGGACATCCATCGCGATCCCCAGCACAAAGGCCACGCCCATGCCCACTCGTCGGGGCTGGTGAACGCTCCAGAACACCACCAGCAGGGCGACCACGTCGGGTGCCCAGACCAATCGACCCCACACGCCGATGTTCTGCAGCATGTTCAGCGCCAGCGCCGCCACCAGGCTGGCCGCGATGAAGACGGGATTGGCCGGCAGCAGCAGCTGCTGACCCGGTCGCATGATCATGGCTTGGCCCCCTTGCCACGGGCCTTGGCGGGCGCTGGATCGGGTGGCGGAGCGGGGCGGTGCTCGGCGCTGGGCTCGATCACCATCACGTGCCGCACACCGGCCAGGCGCGCTGCGGGCCGGCAGTGGATGCGCGCAAACGCCGAATCGGCGCGCCGCTCGACATCTGCGACCACGGCCACGGCCAGGCCGGCCGGATAGAGCGCATCAACACCGCTGGTCACCAGCGCGTCGCCGGTCTGGATGTCGGCATTGGCGGCCACAAATCGAAGCTCGAGCCCACCGCCTTCGAATCCCGGCTCGCCGAACGCGACGTATCGCGCACCTGTGCGCAGGTTCATGACGGGGATGGACTGATCGCGATCGGTCAGAAGGCTCACCTCGGACACCATGGGGTACACCCGGATGACCTGACCGACCACGCCGGCCTCGTCGACGACGGGAGATCCGGCAACGACGCCCTGGGCCTGCCCCTTGTTGATGACAACCTTGCGTGAGTACGGGTCGGCGGCGTCGTACAGCACCTCGGCGGCGCGCTGCGGCGCCGGAACGCGCGCGTTCAGATCGAGCAGCGCCCGCAGGCGCTGGTTCTCCAGCGCCAGCAGCGCCGACTCGCCCGCCCGCACCGATTGCTCGGCCAGGCGCCGCTGGGTGTCCTGCGTGCGCGCCAGTGCCTGATCGAGCGTCGTGAAATAGCCCCCGGCTGCGCGCAGGGCCTGCACGGGCTGCAGCACCAGCCACTGCACCGGGTAGATGGCCGTGGCAATCAGCACGCGCAAGGGTTGCAGGATGCGCAGGCGCACATCGGCAACCATGAGGAACAGGGCCAGCGCAATACACAGGGCCAGGCGCGTGAGCGCCGAAGGCCCCTGGCGAAACAGTGGTGGTGGCGCGCGTTCGAGGGTACCGAGGGGCATGGCCGGCTTGGCGCCAGGGAGCGGGGTCGGGCGGGGGGTGGGCGCGCGGCTTCCGGTGTTATTCCGACGTGAAGATCGAGCCCAGACGCTCCATGCGTTCCAGCGCAATGCCGCAGCCGCGGACCACACAGGTCAGCGGGTCTTCGGCCACCAGCACCGGCAGGCCGGTTTCTTCCTGCAGCAGGCGATCCAGGTCGCGCAAGAGCGCACCGCCGCCCGTGAGCATCATGCCGCGCTCGGCAATGTCGGCGCCCAGCTCCGGCGGCGTCTGCTCCAGCGCGTTCTTGACGGCGGCCACGATGTTGTTGAGCGGATCGGTGAGGGCTTCGAGGATTTCGTTGGAGGACACCGTGAAGCTGCGCGGAACGCCTTCG
>CAYNWR010000380.1:0-3095 GCA_964400915.1 uncultured Burkholderiaceae bacterium | reverse complement strand
TGGATGTCGGCGGCCATGTGGTCGCGCGCCTGGGGGTCGGCCACGCTCATCTCGGTTTCCAGGCGCAGGCGCGCCAGCGGCGTGCGCAGGTCGTGCGAGATGCCGGCGAGCATCACCGCACGCTCCTGTTCCACCTGGGCCAGGCGCTGCGCCATGCGGTTGAAGCCGATGTTGACCTCGCGGATTTCGCTCGCGGCGGCGCCTTCGTCGAGCTGGCTCGAGGCAAAGTCGCCCTCGCGCAGCCGGCTGGTGGCAAACGACAGGGCCTTGAGCGGCCGGTTGATGCGCCGCGCGATCAAGGCCGCACCCACCAGCGACAAGCCGGTGGCCAGCAGCATCCAGACCAGCCAGGTGCGGCCAGCCCCGGGCGAATAGCGCTCGGCGTCCAGGCGCAGCCAGTTGGGATCGCCATTGATGGTGAAGCCCACCCAGAGCCCACCTTCGCCGTTCACGCTGCGCGCCGTCACGGTACCGGTGCCCAATTGCCGGGCCAGCTCGCGCGCGATGCGCCGCGACAGGTCGTCGGTGCCGTAGGTCTCGAAACGGTCGCTGGGCTCGCGCGGCTGGATGCGCACGCGCTCCTGGTCGGCCATGGCCTTGATGAGCGCCACGCGGGCGATGGGGTCGGCGTGCACCAGCGCCGCGCGCGACAGGCTCACCAGCGACGCGATCTGCTCGGCGGTCTGAACGGCGCGCGGTTCCAGCTCGAGCGCGCGCCAGGTCTGCAGCCAGGCGAGCACGCTGCCCGCCAGCAGCAGCGCCAGCAGAAAGAAGGTGCGCCAGAACAGGTTCAGCCGCGGGCTGCGGCGACGTGTCCTGCTGCGGGTGACGGGTTGGCGCGGGGGGGCCGCCTGCGCAGCGTCAGCTGGCGCCATCGGGGACAAACACGTATCCCACGCCCCAGACGGTCTGGATGAAGCGCGGGTTGGCGATGTCGGGTTCGATCATCTTGCGCAGGCGCGACACCTGCACGTCCAGGCTGCGGTCAAAGGGTTCGAACTCGCGCCCACGCGCAAGCAGCGCCAGCTTGTCGCGCGACATCGGCTGCCGGGGATGGCGAACCAAGGCCTTGAGCATGGCGAACTCGCCGGTGGTCAAGGGCATGTCCTTGGCGCTGCCGTCCTCGCCGCTGCGGCGCAGGGTGCGTGTGCCCAGATCAAGCGTGAAGGGGCCAAAGCTCACCACTTCGGCTTCGCTGGACGGGGCGCCTGGTGCCTCGGGTTTGGGCCGGCGACGCAGCACCGCGTGGATGCGCGCCAGCAGTTCGCGCGGGTTGAAGGGTTTGCTGAGGTAATCGTCGGCGCCAACCTCCAGACCGATGATGCGGTCGACGTCCTCGCCTTTGGCGGTGAGCATCACGATCGGCGTGCGGTCGCCCGCACCGCGCAGGCGGCGGCAGATGGACAGGCCGTCTTCGCCCGGCATCATCAGATCCAGCACCACCAGATCGACCGATTCGCGCTGCATCACCCGCGCCATGGCCTTGCCGTCCTCGGCCACGAGCACGTCCAGGCCTTCCTGGGTGAGGTAGCGCCGCACCAGATCGCGGATGCGTGCATCGTCGTCGACAACCAGGATCTTGTCGGGCCGTTTGTGGGAAGAGGTCATGGGTGCGGATCGGGAGTGAGCCTTCGATGCCGCGATTCTCCAACTTGTAACAAGAACAGGACCGTGATTTTGGTCACCACCTGACACACTGTTACAAATCCCCACTTACAAGTGTTTATGGCGCCAGGCGCTCGCGCTTCCAATGAAGATTGCTATCAAGTGTGTAGCGAAGCCGATCGTGCAGGCGGCTGCGCCGCCCTTGCCAGAACTGCCAGCGGTCGGGCACCAGGCGGTAGCCGCCCCAATGCGGCGGACGCGGGGGCTGCATGAGAAACTGCGCCGCGTACTTGGCCGCGCTGGTCACCAGCACGGCGCGGTTTTCGATCACCTGGCTTTGCGGACTGGCCCAGGCGCCGATGCGTGAATCCAGTGGCCGGCTCTGGTAATACGCATCGCTTTGTTCGGCAGAGGTCTTTTCCACGCGGCCTTCGATGCGCACCGTGCGCTCCATCTCCACCCAGTGAAACTGCAAGGCGGCCCAGGGGTTGCCGGCCAGTTCGATGCCCTTTTGGCTTTCGTAGTTGGTGTACCAGACCAGGCCCTGCGCATCAAAACCCTTGAGCAGGACGATGCGGGTGCTGGGCCGCAGGTCGCTGCCCACGGTGGCCAGGGTCATGGCGGTGGGCTCGGGGATCTGGCCTGCGATGGCTTCGTCGAGCCAGCGCCGGAACTGATCCATGGGATCGGCCGCGCTGGCCTCTTCGCTCAGTTCGGCCTTCTCGTAACTCTTGCGCAGATCGGCGATGGAGGTCATGGGATCAGTATAGATTCGGCGCCCATGGTCCATGTGGTGATTGTTCTGGCGTCCGGGCGCAGCGAACGCTTTCGAGCGGCGGGCGGGACGGGCAACAAGCTCGATGCCGATCTGTGCGGGCGAGCGGTGTTGCAGCGCACGCTGGATGCGGTGCGCGCAAGCGGATTGCCCTGGCACCTGGAATCAGGTCCTCACCCCGGCATGGGCGACAGCATTGCCGCGGCTGTGCGGCACTGCGCCGACGCGTCGGGCTGGTTGATCCTGCCTGGCGACCTGCCACTCGTTCAGGCCGAAACCATTCGCCGCGTCAGCGCGGCGCTGGCCCATGCACCGGTGGTGGTGCCTCAAGTGGCGAAGCCCGACGGCACGGTGCAAAGGGGCCATCCCGTGGGCTTCTCGCAGGTGTGCCGCGATGCCCTCCTGGCGCTCACAGGCGACGTGGGTGCGGCGCCGGTGGTTCGGGCTGTTGCTGCGCAGCGCCTGGATGTCGACGACATCGGTTGTTGTCTGGACGTGGACACGCCGGCGTTGCTTGAGCAGGCACGACGGATGTGGCTGATGCAAAGGACGGCCAATTGAGCGCCGCCAGCGCTCGACGCTCGCGTTCTCACGTCGTTTTTGCGCCTGGCCCCCACGGCGCTCGACGCCCGGGCTCTCACAGCGCTCGACGCTTGGCCTCTCACGGCGCCGAAGCGGGTGGCGGCTGCTGTTTGGGTCAGGGATCACGCGCGAG
>CAYNWR010000379.1:0-3097 GCA_964400915.1 uncultured Burkholderiaceae bacterium | reverse complement strand
AGCGCCGGCCGATGATGAAGGCGCGCCGGAACAGCGCCTTCACCTGCTCGGGCGTCGCGTTGGTGGCGACGTCGAAATCCTTGGGGCGCAGGCCCACCAGCAGGTCGCGCACCGCGCCACCGACCACATACGCCTCGTAGCCACCTTGCTTGAGCGTGCGAACCACGTCGATTGCGCGCGCGTCGACAAATTTCGGGTCGATCCCGTGCTGCTCGGCGGTGTACTCGGCGCGCTTGCCCAGCCGAGGTTTGGCCCGGCTGCCGGCGCCGCCCAGCAGGCGGTCGATGAGCTTCTTGATCATTTCATTCGTTTCTCAGGATCAAATCAGGCGATAGCGAGCGCTGAGCCTTGTTTGATTGCTATCATTTTAGTTTACCGTCCCAAACAACTCGAGAATGGGCCAGCCCCGCTGCACAGCCAGGGCCCGCAGGCGTTCGTCGGGATTGGTGGCCACGGGTTGGTGCACACGCTCCATCAGGGCCTGGTCATTGATCGAATCGGTGTAGAAGGCCGTGCGGGCGCTGGCGAAATCCAGCCCCTGCGCGGCCAGCCATTGTGCAGCGCGCGCCACCTTGCCCTCGCGTGCCGAGGGCACCCCCAGGATGGCGCCCGTGATCCAGCCCGTGTGGCTGTCGCACTCGAGCTCCACCGCGATGAGCTGGCTGACACCGAATGCCTGGGCGATGGGCCGCGTGACGAACTCGTTGGTCGCCGTGATGATGACCAGGGCATCGCCCGCGCGCCGGTGCTGATCGATGAGCGCCAGCGCCTCGCGCCGGATGTGCGGCGCGATGACCTCGCGCATGAACTGCTCGCGCGCCGCCAGCGAGGCGGCCTGCCCCCGCGCACGGATGGCGTCGGTGGCGAAACGCACGTACTCGTGGATGTCCAGGCGCCCGGCCTTGTAGTCGGCAAAGAACTGGGCGTTGCGCTGGGCGAAATCCTGCGCGTCGGTCCAGCCGATGCGGGTGGTGAACTCGCCCCAGGACACATCCGAATCGATGGGCAGCAGGGTGTGGTCGAGATCGAAGAAGGCAACGCCCCGCGCGCCCGAGTCGCGGTCGGTCATGGGTGCGTGCCCGATGGCTCGTGCGCCATCATGTCGCGCAGCAGCGCGATCGACAGGGGCCGGCGCGTGCGCAGCGCATAGGCGTCCAGTCGCGCCAGCAGTTCGCTCAGGTGGCTGAGATCGCGCGAAAAGCGCGCGAGCACGTAGTCGAGCACGTCGTCACCCAGGCGGATGCCACGCGCATGCGCCTGCGCGCGCAGGATGGCCCGTCGCGTGGGCTCGTCCGGGGGCTGCAGCTGAAACACGTGGCCCCAGCCCAGACGCGAGCGCAGATCGTCGCGCAGCGGCAGGTCGGCTGGCGGCAAGGCGCCGGCCGCCAGCACCGCGCGCGGTGTGCCCGAGGCCGGGCTCATGGCCTGCACGATCCACTGAAAGGCCGCACGCTGCTGCACCGCGCTGTAGGCCTGCACATCGTCGAGCACGATCGCCGACCATTGGGGCTCGAACTCGCCGGGCTCCATCCGTGTGGCGTCCATGCGCCCCACGGCCAGTCCGCGCCCCTGCAGGGCCGCGCTGGCGGCGTCCAGCAGGTGGGTCTTGCCACTGCCCGATGCGCCCCAGAGGTAGCTGGGTACGGGGGATCCGGTGGCCTGCGCCGAGCCCGCCCACAGGCGCACATGGGCCAGGGCGTCGGCATTCCCGCCCGCCTCGAAGTTGGCCAGGCTGGCCTTGGGCGGCAGGGCGATGTCCAGCGCCATCTGCTGCGGCAGGGATGCGTGTGCCGTTGCCACCATCACGAGCGATACAAGGCACTGCCCTGGTAGGCCGCCCACATGCGTCGCATGGCCACCAGCAGCACGGCACTGGCCGGTAGTGCCACCAGGATGCCGATGAACCCGAACACCTGCCCGAAGGCCAGCAAGGCGAAGATCACCGCCAGCGGGTGCAGCCCCACACGCTCGCCCACCAGACGCGGGGTGAGGTAGATGCTTTCAACCACCTGCCCGATGCCGAAGATGACCGCGACCATGATGAGTGCCTTGGCCGATGCAAACTGCAGCAGCCCTGCCACCAGCGCCAGGAGCAAGCCGATGCCGAACCCCAGGTAAGGCACAAAGATCGCCAGGCCCGTGAACACCCCAATGGGCAGCGCCAGATCCAGACCGAACAGGGCCAGGCCCACCGCGTAGTACACGGCCAGGATGCCCATCACCAGCAATTGCCCATGCAGGTACTGGCCCAGCACCGAATCGGCTTCCTCGGCAAAACTGTCCACGGCACTGCGCAGCCGCACGGGCACGGCACTGCGTGCGCGCTCCACAAAACGGTCCCAATCCATCAGCAGGTAAAACAGCGCCACCGGAATCAGCACGGCATTGCCGATCAGCGCCAGCGCGACGCTGCCCCCCAGCTTGAGTGACGACAGCAATTGCGCCATCGCCTCCTCCATGTTGGCGTCCAGGTACTTGCGCACAAAGCCCTTGAGGCTGTCCACATCCAGGGAGACACCCAGACCGAATTGCGCCAGCAGCGGACGCAGCCATGCGTCCAGGCGATCGAGCAGCACGGGCGCCTGCTCGCGCATGAGCGGGATCTCCTTGACCAGGATCGGCACGATGAGCAGGAGCACGCCCAGCATCACGATGAAGAACGCCGTCTGCACGATGCCCACCGCCAGGATCAGGGGCACCCGGGCCCTTGTCAGGCGCTTGACCAGCGGCGCCAGCGCATAGGCCAGCACGGCCGCCACCACGAATGGTGTGAGCACCGCGCCCAGCAGCCACAACAGCACGCCGATGGCCGCGGCGATCGAGAACCAGGCAGCGGCGGTTTTCTGAGCGGGAGTGAACTGCATGCAGCACGGGACCGCGGCACGGGCGCTGGGGATGCCGCGCGCGACGGTTTGGGCCGATTCGTAGAATGGGCGCCCATTTTATGCACTCATGAGCTCCAACCAGACCCCATCCCCCATTCGCTACCAGGACGCTGGTGTGGACATCGACGCGGGCGACGCGCTCGTCGAGCGCATCAAGCCCCTGGCCCGCAAGACCCTGCGCGACGGCGTGCTGGCCGGCATCGGCGGGTTTG
>CAYNWR010000378.1:0-3097 GCA_964400915.1 uncultured Burkholderiaceae bacterium | reverse complement strand
GACCTCGCCGATCGGATCGGGCCTGGCGGCCAGGTGCTCGCAACCCAGCGCGCAGGTTTCGATGACCTTGGGCGTGAGCCTGAGGCGGTCCACCATCGGCGCTGCAAGGCCGGCGGCCGCTGCGCGCTCCAGGTCGCGCGTGTTGGCCTCGGCCAGCGAAGCGCCGCTTTCGCGCAGCAGCTCGGCCAGGCGCCGAAGCGCTTTGTTTTTTATAGCTGAACTCGAAGGCGCCATGCTCGCTGCAGCCTGTTTGGCCTGCAAACCGAGGGTTTGGACGAGTTCGACGATGTGGACGGCGTTCATGGGGGCATTTTCGCAGACCGGGGAAAGACGTGGACACCAGGCCCCAGCGCCCCGGCGCCGAGGTGCAAGGCCCCCAGCCCCCAAACTCAGCGTGCCAGGGCGGTGCGCACCACGCTGCCCAGGCGGGCGCTGAGCCGATGCAGGGCCGGCCAGGCGCCAGTGGGCCAGTCAGGCACGCGCAGGCCCTTGACGATGCCGTCCACTCGGTGGGTGTCGATCAGCAGCCGCAGGATGGACGCACGGTTGACGCGCGGCAGAATGCGTTCGAGTGCGCGCTGGCGATCGCCCCACACCCCGGCGCTGCGCAAGGCCAGGGGCATGGGTTCGCCGTCGGTCATGGCCGTGCAGGCGCGTGCCAGCGCCCGCACGTCCCCGGCCAGTGTGTTGAAGACCAACACGGCCGCTTCGCCTTCGGCCTCCAGGCCATCCAGGATGCGCTGCGCTCGGTCCATCTGGCCGGCCAGCACGGCCTGGGACAGGCCAGACAGCTCGTAGCGCGCCACGTCGAGCACCGCGGCTTCGATCTCCTCGTAACTCAACTCACCAGCGGGATACAGCAGGGCCAGCTTCTGCAATTCCTGATGGGCGGCCAACAGATTGCCTTCCACCCGATCCGCAAAGAAGGCCAGCGTGCGTTCGCCGGCCTCGCCGTCGGCAACCCGTTGCCCCTGACGCGACAGGCGCTGCGACAGCCAGGCGGGCAAGGCACTGCGTTCGATCGGGTCACAGCGGACCACACAGGCCAGGGCCTGCAGCGCGGTGTACCAGGCGCTGCCCTGGGTGGTCTTGTCCAGTTTGGGCAGGGTGACCATGAGCAAGGTGCCCGCGTCGCCACCTGCCTGCTGCTGGACCAGTTGCTGCAGGGCCTGCGCACCGTCGTTGCCCGGCTTGCCACCCGGGATGCGGATCTCCAGCAACTGACGGTCGCCAAACAGACTCATGGAACTGCCGGCATTGAGCACATCGCCCCAGTCGAACTGCTGCACGTTGAGCACCGTATGCACACTGCGCTCGGCAAACCCCTGCGCACGCGCGACGCTGCGGATGTGATCGCCCGCCTCCAGCGCCTGCAGCGGCTCGTCGCCCTGCAACACATAGGCCGCGTGCAGGCCCTTCTTCAGGTGCGCGTCAAGCTGGGCGAAGGAGATTTGCATGACGCGTGACGCTGTGGGTGGAGGCTTTCAAAGCTCCCGCACCGCCGCCAGGCGCCGCAACACCTGCTGCACCACGTCGGTCTGCATGTTGCGGTACAGCAGGGCCTCTTCGGCTTCCTTGGCCAGCGCCACGGATTCGCTGAAGCTGATCTCGCGCTGCTGCATGATTTCCGTGTCGTCGATCAGGCGCTTGCCGTCCTTGCCACGCAGGCGGAACTTGAAGCGCACGCGCAGCTGGAACTCGCGCACCTGGCCGGAAGCGTTCAGGGCCGCCACCACCTTGTCGCGGGCGTCGACCAGGCCTTCCAGCACCACCTGGGCCTGGGCGCTTTCGGCGGCTGGCAAGACGCGCAGGCGGCCGCTGGTGGCCAGTTGCCGGCGCAACTCGATGCCCAGGGGTGATGCCTCGGCCAAGGCAACATGGATGGTGTCAAACGCGTATTCGGGCGCCTGGCGCAGCTGAAAGCCACAGGCGCTGAGACCATGAAGCAAGCCGGTGGACGCCGTCAACACCAGCCAGCGGCGGCGGGAAGCAACCGATACCGCCACCGAGTCCGTGACCGAATGGCCGGAATGGCTCATCCAACCACCACGTTGACCAGTCGTCCCGGCACCACGATCACCTTGCGCACCGACTTGCCCTCGCTGAACTTGGCGACCTCGGGGGCAGCGCCCGCCGCAGCCTCGATGGCGGCCTTGTCGGCCTGCGCGCTCACGCGCACGCTGCCGCGGGTCTTGCCATTGACCTGCAGCACCAGTTCGATCTCGTCCTGCACCAGGGCCGATTCATCGACCTGGGGCCAGGGCGCGTCCAGGATGTCGCCGAAGCGGGCGTGGTAGCCCAGTTGCGTCCACAGCGCGTGCGCCAGGTGGGGTGTGGCTGGGTAGAGGCATCGCAGCAGGATGCCAAAACCTTCCACCACGGCAACACCATTGCCGACGCGCTCGCTGTCGTTGCCCGGCGCCAGGTCGTCCAGCGCGTTGAGCAGCTTCATGCAACCCGACACCACCGTGTTGTACTGCATGCGCTGGTAGTCGTAGTCGACCTGTCGCAGCACCTGGTGAACCTCGCGGCGCAACTGAGCGGCCGCCTTGCCAAACTTGATGTCTTTCAGGCTCGTAGCGAGCGCCAGATCTTTCTGAATTGCTTCAAAATCAATAGCGCTCACCTTCTGGCCGAACGCCCACACGCGGCGCAGGAAGCGGTAGCTGCCCTCCACCGCGCCGTCGTTCCACTCCAGCGTGGCCTCGGGCGGGGCCGTGAACATCATGTACAGGCGGGCGGTGTCGGCGCCGTACTTGTCGATCAGGTCCTGGGGGTCGACGCCGTTGTTCTTGCTCTTGCTCATGGTGGTCACGCCACCGTATTCCACGGGCCGACCATCCAGCTTGTGCCGCACGCCGGTCATCTTGCCGTGTTCGTCGTGCAGGTGTTCGACCTCGTGCGGCCAGAACCACTCGATGCCGCCTTTGTCGCCTTTGCGGAAGTAGCTGTGGTTGAGCACCATGCCCTGACAGAGCAGGCGGGTGAAGGGCTCGTCCACCTTCACAAGGCCCAGGTCACGCATCACCTTCACCCAAAAGCGCGCGTAGAGCAGGTGCAGGATGGCGTGCTCGATGCCGCCGATGTACTGATCCAT
>CAYNWR010000377.1:0-3108 GCA_964400915.1 uncultured Burkholderiaceae bacterium | reverse complement strand
GTACTGCAGGGGATCCAGATCGGTGATGCCCAGCGAATACGCCACCAGCGATCCCGCACCCGAGCCGCGGCCCGGCCCCACCGGGCAGCCGTTGGCCTTGGCCCACTGGATGAAATCACCGACGATGAGAAAGTAGCCCGGGAATCCCATGGCCACGATGGTGTCCATCTCGAACACCAGACGCTGCTCGTAGCGCGGGCGCTCGGCCTCGCGCCGGACTGGATCGGGGTACAGGTGGACCAGCCGCTCGTCCAGGCCGCGCCGCGATGCGCTGCGGAAATACGCCTCCAGGGGTGAGCCATCGGGTGTCGGGAAATCGGGCAGGCGTGGCTTGCCCAGGTCCAGGGTCAGGCTGCAGCGCCTGGCGATCTCGACGGTGTTGGCCAGGGCCGATGGCACGTCAGCAAACAGCACCTGCATCTCGGCCGTGGACTTGAAGCATTGCTCGCGCGTGAAGCGCCGCGTGCGCCGCGGGTTGGCCAGAATCTCGCCCTCGGCGATGCACGAACGGGCCTCGTGCGCATCGTAGGCTTCTGGGCTTTCAAACTGGATCGGATGGGTGGCCACCAGCGGCAAGCCCAGGCGCGCAGCCAGGCGCGCGGTGGCCAGCACATGGGCCTCGTCGTCGGGACGCCCCGCGCGCTGCACCTCCAGGTAAAAGCGCTGCGCAAAAGCACCGGCCAGTTGCAGGGCCAGATCGCGCGCACGCGCTTCATCACCCTGCAACAGGGCCTGGCCAATCGGCCCGCCCTGCGCGCCCGACAGCAGCAGCAGCCCGTCATTGCGAACCATCAGATCGGCAACGGGGATGGCCGGCGCCTGCATGCGGTGCGAGGAGTTGGTGTGCGCACGCGACAGGTGCTCACACAGGTTCAGGTAGCCCTGGTGGTTCTGCACCAGCAGCAGCACGCGCACCGGGGACGCGCCGGGTGCGCCCAGGCCATCGATCCAGGCATCCACACCGATCAAGGGTTTGATGCCGGCGCCGCGTGCGGCCTTGTAGAACTTGATGGCCCCGAACAGGTTGTTCAGGTCGGTCAGGGCCATCGCCGGCTGGCCATCCTTGGCGGCCAGGCCAACGGTGGTGTCGATGCGGCAGGTGCCGTCGACGATCGAAAACTCACTGTGAAGGCGCAGGTGGACAAACATGCAAGTCATTGTAGGCAGCGCCCGCTTTTTACAATGGGCACTGTGGACACCGTTCTCAACATCAGCGCCTACCGCTTCACGACCATCGCCGACCCGGCGGCCCTGCGCCTGCATGTGCTGGCCCGGGCCCGCGAGCACCAGTTGCTGGGAACCATCCTGCTGGCTACCGAAGGCATCAACCTGTTTCTGGCTGGCCGCGCTGACGCCTTGCGCGGCTTCATGCACGAGTTGGCGGCCCTGCCCGGCCTGCAGGGTCTGCAAGGCAAGGAAAGCTGGTCGGCACAGCCGCCGTTTCGCCGCCTGTTGGTCAAGGTCAAGCGCGAGATCATCCGCATGGACCAGCCCCAGGTGAATCCGGTTGCGGAGCGCGCCGCGGCGGTGGCGCCCCAAACCCTGCGGCAATGGCTGGAGCGCGGCCGTGATGACGAGGGGCGCCCCGTGGTGATGCTCGACACGCGCAATGCCTTCGAAGTGGCCCACGGGCGCTTTCGAGGTGCGATCGACTGGAGTCTGCAGCGTTTTGGCGAGTTTCCGGCAGCGGCCCGGGCAAACCGCGAGCAACTGGCCGGCAAGACGGTGGTGAGTTACTGCACCGGTGGCATCCGCTGCGAAAAGGCCGCGCTGTTTCTGCGTGACATCGGCGTGGAGCGGGTGCTGCAGCTCGATGGTGGCATCCTCAAGTATTTTGAAGATACCGACGCCGCCCACTTTGACGGCACCTGTTTTGTCTTTGACGAACGGGTTGCGCTGAACGAGCACCTGGCAAGCGCCCAGTAGTTCAAGTTTTATAGCAATCTCTACCGATTGGATGCTCGCTACCGGGCGATTTGACTTGAAACATGCCCCGCAAGGCCGCGTCGAACCGCAACGGGTGACCCTGGGGCTCAGTCGCGCAGCACCTGCAGCACGTCCGAGCGGAATTCGCGGCTGTACAGCACCAGGATCACCAGCAGCGTGCCCACCATGAAGAAGGCCGGCGACAGGAACCAGCACAGCGCGGCAAACGCAAAGTAGTAGGCGCGCAAGCCATCGTTGAAGGTGTCGGCAGCCAGGCCCAGCAACGCGGCAACCCGGTTGGCCACGGCGTCCCGATCCAGCGCATCGAATGATTGGGCACCTGCGGCCGGTGCCGCGCCAGCCGCGGCTTCGGCCTGTTCGAACTCCTTGGCACTGGGCATGGCTCCGATCACCACGCCCGCAATCACGTACTGTCGCATCGACCAGGTGAAGCGAAAGAACGCAAAGACAAACACACTCACCAGCACCAGGATCTTGAATTCGAAGACCAGCATGGGGGTGGCTTCGGCAAACGGGATCTCGCGCACCAGTTCGGCCGCGCGATCCGTGGTGCCCAGCACCGCCGCGAGTCCACCGATCACCAGGATCGACGTGGAAGCCAGAAACGAGGGGTTGTTGGAGAGGCTTTGCGTGATGATGCCGTCCAGCACGCGCGGGTCGCGTGCGGTGCTTTGCAGCATCCACAGGCGCCGGTAACGCTGGGTGGTGGCCATCAGGGACGGCGTGCGCAGGCCCCAGAAGCGCGCAAACCACGCGTACCCCACCCACAACAGAACAAACACGGCCAGGGCCAGCCAATCGACCAGCGGCATGATGCTGAAGACTTTCATGCGCGCATCATAGGCAAGGGCAGGACAGGAGCCGAGTGCCGCCAAGACGCCGGACGAGCCCATGCATGACGACCCGTTCGCCTCCGCTCGCAGCGCTTGATTGCCGTCGCACGACTGTGCCTCTTTGCCTTCGCAAGGGCAGGGGCTGGAGGGGGGAAACCGGCTTTTGCTGGGTGGTTTTGAACAAAATCGGCCGGTAGCGAGCGTCAATTGGTCACAGTTAGCTATTTTTTTTGAAGTGCTTCTGCCCTGGCACGGACACCCGCAGGCGTACCCACCTCAGTTACTGCTTTTTCTCTCCCCAAGCCCACCCTCACCCCACGGCGCCGGG
>CAYNWR010000376.1:0-3117 GCA_964400915.1 uncultured Burkholderiaceae bacterium | reverse complement strand
GCTTGGGTGTCGTCGCGCAGGCTGATGCGCTCGACCTTGGCCACCTCGACCGAGGCGGGGCGCGACGCGCCACCCCCCCCCGCCCCCGGTCCCGACGCAGAACCTGCCGGCCCGGCCGCAGTGGCGCCGGGCGCGTTGGGTCCGCCGGGCGCCTGGCCGCCAGAACCCACGCTGACCTCGGTACCGGTTGCCTGGGCGCGGTGCATGTACCACCACGCACCGTAGGATGCCGCGCCGATGCCGATCACTGCAATGGCGCTGTAGAGAATCTTGCTGGACATGAATCGTTGCTTTGGAGTGTGCGCCCGGCCGCAGCCGGTCCGGCAGGGAGCCGGAGTCGTGGCAACGACTTTATCAGTGTGGGGGGGATCCTGCTGTACGCAATCCCACGCACCGCTGCGGTGCGCGAGGTTCGCGCTTCAGCCTGGGCGCCGAAACGACCGCCAGCACGCCCACCTCAAGCGCGGACCGAATCCACGCCCCGGTTGGCCAGCGCGTCTGCGCGCTCATTGCCGGGGTCGCCAGAATGGCCTTTGACCCAGCGCCATTCGATGCGGTGACCGCCGTGGCTCACCAGATGGTCCAGGCGTTGCCACAAATCGGCATTTTTCACCGGTTGGCGGGCGGCGGTGCGCCAGTTCTTGGCTTTCCATCCGTGAATCCACTCGGTGATGCCCTTGCGCACGTATTCGCTGTCCAGGTAGAGCAAGACCTGGGACGGCCGCTTGAGCGCGGTCAGGGCCTCGATCACGGCGGTGAGCTCCATGCGGTTGTTGGTGGTGGCCGCCTCGCCGCCAAACAGCTCGCGCTCAACGCCACCATACCGCAGCAGCGCGCCCCAGCCGCCAGGGCCGGGGTTGCCCTTGCAGGCGCCATCGGTGTGGATTTCAACGGTCTTGGGATCGGGATTCAAGGTGATTCTTCTGCGCAGCGGACATCGGCGCTGTCTGGTTTGCTATAGGAACAGGAGCGCCGGCCAGGCTTCGCCGCCGCCGCCAGGCGGCGCTGGTCATCAAGCGCACGCCACGCACGCGCTTGACGCCCACAAGAAAATAAACCGCACCAAACGGGCGCCACCAGCGTGCGCCGACGCGGTCCATCCAGCTCAGGCGCTCGATCCAGGCGGGGCTGCGCACCGCGGGCAGGTAACAGCCGAAGCGCCCCACCTCGACCTCGAAACTGAGCAGGCGCATCCAGTCGCGCAGGCGCTGGTAGCGGATGAACTCGCCGGTGTCGGGCAGAAACAGGTCGTCCCAGCCGACCCGCTGCCACAGGTGGGCCCGCCACTGGCGCAGGCCCCACAGGCTCACGGGATTGAAGCCGCTGATGATGATGCGGCCTTCGGGCACCAACACACGTTCCGCCTCGCGCAGCGCGGCGTGGGGATCGGCGGCCAGCTCCAGCGCATGGGGCAACACCAGCAGGTCCACGGACTGCGCGGGCAAGGGCAGGCTGGCAAATTCGCAGGCGAAGGCCGTGTGGCCGGGCAGCGGGCCTTCGGTCTCGACTTCATGCGTCCCGGCCACCAGCCAGCGCTTGGTCATTCGGTTGGCGCGCAGCGCGTCCAGCGCGGGCACGCCCAGCTGCACGGCGTAGTAACCGAAGATGTCGGCAACGACCTCGTCGTACTGCGCCTGCTGCCATTGCAAGGCGCGCTGCCCAGCCGGCGACTGGAGCCAAGCCTGCAAACCTATAAACTGCGCGCCCATGCGAATCCTTCCATTGCCTGCATTCTCGGACAATTACATCTGGATGATCGATGGGGGCAATGGGCGCGCCCTGGTGGTCGATCCGGGCGACGCCGGTCCGGTGTTCCTGGCGTTGGCGGACCAGGGTCTGGCGCTGGACACCATCCTGATCACCCACCACCACGCCGACCACGTCGGTGGCGTGGCCGCACTGCGTGAGGCCACGGGCGCCCGCGTGATCGGCCCGGCGGGCGAGGCCATGCCCGAACCCTTGCAGCGCGTATCGGCGGGTGACCGGGTGGCGGCCTTGGGCATCGATTTTCGCGTGCTGGATGTACCGGGCCACACGGCCGGGCACATCGCCTACTTTGCCGACGCCGTGGATGCCGACGGGCAATCCGCCCCACTGCTGTTCTGCGGGGACACACTTTTTTCCGGTGGTTGTGGGCGCCTGTTCGAGGGCACGCCTGCGCAGATGCTCGATTCGCTCACCCAGTTGGCTGCGCTGCCCGGCAACACGCGGGTGTGCTGCACCCACGAATACACCTTGTCCAATCTGCGTTTTGCGCGGGCCGTCGAACCCGGCAATCAGGATCTGATTGCCTATCAGGCGCACTGCGAAGCCTTGCGCGAGCGCGATGTGCCCACCCTGCCCTCGTCGATCGCCCAGGAGCTGCGCATCAACCCGTTCCTTCGTGCGCGGCAGCCGGCGGTGGTGCAGTCCGCACGCAGCCGCGGCGCAGCCAGCGACGATGCCGTGGCGGTGTTCACCGCCATTCGCGAGTGGAAAAACGAGTTCCGCGGATGACGGAACGCGCTCCGTGCCCTTCATCGGCGCCCCGTCGGAACGCCGCCCAGCCGACCCGACGGGCACCCCTGGCGCTGCGCCCGTGGAACGGGCTGTTGCTGGCGGTGTTTCTTGGCATGGGCCTCGCCTTGTCCGGCTGCAGCGTGTTGCCCACGGGCGGCGACGCCCCGGCGCATCGCTCGTTCGAAACGCCTTCGCCTGCTGCAGGCGGGTCGTCGGCGCAGACCAACCCATCGCAAACCGGCGCCTCCCCGTCACCAGCAACCCCGCCTGCTGCTGCCCTGGCGCCTGCAGCCGTTGTGTCCCCGTCACCGCTATCCAACGCGCCACTGACCCCCCTGGTGACGGTGGAATCGCAGGAGGCGGCCCAGCGCGCGGTGGCCTTGTTCACCCCCCCCGAAGACCTTTGGGAGCGTGTGCGCCGCGGCTTTGGCATGCCCAATCTGGAGGGCGCGCTGGTGCTGGAGCGCGAGCGCTTCTACGCGGGCAAGCCCGACTACATCGCCCGCATGACCGAGCGCTCGCGCAAGTACCTGTTCCACATCGTCGAAGAGGTCGAGCGCCGCGGCATGCCCAGCGAGCTGGCGCTGCTGCCCTTTGTCGAGAGCGCCTTCAATCCAC
>CAYNWR010000375.1:0-3119 GCA_964400915.1 uncultured Burkholderiaceae bacterium | reverse complement strand
CGGCAAGCTGCTGGACAACAACAAGAACCCCAGCCCCAAGACCGGCCAACTCGACAACCGGGGCAGCCAGTTCTATCTGTCGATGTACTGGGCGCAAGAGCTGGCCGCACAAACCGAGGACACCGAGCTGGCCGCGCGTTTTGCGGTGCTGGCACGCACGCTGGCCGAGCAGGAGTCCACCATTGTTGCCGAACTGGCCGCGGTGCAGGGCCAACGCGCCGACATCGGCGGCTACTACCGCCCGGATTTCGCCAAGCTCGATCGTGTGATGCGCCCCAGCGCGACATTCAACGCTGCGATCGCCGCCGCCGCGGCTTGAGGGCCTGTCAGAAACCGGCCGTCGCCAGTTCGACCGCCGTGGGCAGGCCCTCGGTGTCGCCGCGCACCTGCACGGCGCGTGCGCCCATCCAGGCCGCGCGCTGCACAGCCTCGGGCACCGGGCGTCCGGCCAGCATGGCGCTGATGAAGCCCGCGGCGAAGGCATCGCCCGCACCCACCGTGTCCACCACGCGCACCACGGGATGCGCCGGCACGTGGCCTCCGGCGCCGTCGGCGCCTTGCCACCAGGCGCCCTCCGCGCCGAGCTTGACGACCACGACGCGCGCCCCTCGCTGCAGGTAGAAGGCCGCGATCGTGCGGGCGTCGTCACTGCCGCACAGCACGCGGCCTTCGTCCACGCCCGGCAGCACCCAATGGGCCAGCGCGGCCAGGGCGTTCACCCGCTCGACCATGTGCTCAGGCGAGGGCCACAGCGTGGGGCGCAGGTTGGTGTCAAACGACACGGTACGGCCCGCAGCGCGCATCGCTTGCATGGCGTGTTCGACTGCGGCATCACAGTTGGGTGAGACGGCGGCATAAACACCCGTGGTGTGCAGGTGGCGCGCGGCCGTCAGCCAGGGCAGATCCAGATCGGCGGGGCCCAGCAGGCTGGCGGCCGAGCCCTTGCGAAAGTATTCGGTCTTGGCGTCGCGCCCATCGGTGACGAACTCCTTGAGCATCATGCCGGTGCGGGCCTGCTCGTCCCAGGCCACATGGGAGCAGTCGATGCCCTCGCGCTCGAATTCGGCGCGCAGGTAGCGGCCCCAGGCATCGCGCCCCAGGCGGCTGGCCCAGCCCACACGCAGGCCCAGGCGCGCCAGGCCGATGGCCACGTTGGTCTCGGCACCGGCCGTGCGCTTGACGAAGCTCGTGACGGACGCAAGCGGGCCCGGCTGTTCGGCGATGAGCAGGGCCATGGCCTCGCCGAGGGTGACGACATCCAGCGAAGGGCTTGCCGCCGCTGGCCCGTGTGGGTCTGCGTCCGTACCGGGTTTCACCTTCACAATAGGCCTTGTTTCCATTGCCGTGCATTGTCGCGTGAGCACCCGTCGCCGTTTTCTTTTTGTCCACCAGAACTTTCCCGGCCAGTTTGTCCACGTGGCGCGCGAGCTGGCGCGCCTGGGCCACGAGGTTGTGGGCTTGGGGATTGGTGGCCCAGGCATTCCGAACGCACCGGACATCCGCTACTACCGCTACAAGCCGATGGCGCCCAAGCCGGCGTCTTCGGTGGCGCTGGCGCGCGACCACGAAACCAAGCTCGCCCGCGGCATTGCGTGCGCGCAGGCCATGGAGCGCATCAAGATCGAGGGTTTCTCGCCCGATGTGATCGTGGCCCACCCGGGCTGGGGCGAGGCGCTGTTTTGCAAGGATGTGTGGCCGCTGGCCAAGCTGGTGATCTTTGCCGAGTTCTATTACGGCCCCGATGATTCCGACTTTGCCTTCGACCCGGAGTTTTCCACCGATTCCGTGGCCGGGCGCATGCGCCTGCGCCTGAAAAACACCGAGCAGCTGCAAGCCCTTGCGGCGGCCGATTGGGCGTATTCGCCCACGCGCTGGCAGCACAGCCGCCTGCCGCCGGAGTTCAAGGCCAAGACGGTGGTGCTGTTCGACGGCATCGACACCAAGGCGGCCAAACCCGATGCCAAGGCACAGATCACCTTGCAACGCGCCGGTGTCACCCTGCGCGCGGGCGACGAGGTGCTGACATTCGTCAACCGCAACCTGGAGCCTTACCGGGGCTTTCACACCTTCATGCGGGCGCTGCCAACGATCATGAAGGCGCGGCCCAAGGCGCATTGCCTGATTGTGGGACGCGATTCGGTCAGTTACGGTTCACCGCCGCGTGGCGGTGGCACCTGGCGCGACGCGCTGCTGGCCGAGGTGGGTGCCCAACTGCCACCCGATCGCGTGCACTTTCTGGGCGGCTTGCCGTACCGCGCCTATCTGCAGGTGCTGCAGGTGTCGGCCTGCCACGTGTACCTGACCTATCCGTTCGTTTTGTCCTGGAGCTGCCTGGAAGCCTTGTCGGCGCAATGCACCCTGGTGGCGTCCGACACGGGGCCGGTGCGCGAGGTGATCGAAGACGGCGTGAACGGCCTGTTGTTCGATTTCTTCAAGCCCGCCGATCTGGCCGCCAGGGCCATCGATGTGCTG
This sequence comes from uncultured Burkholderiaceae bacterium, assembly GCA_964400915.1. Classification (GTDB taxonomy): domain Bacteria; phylum Pseudomonadota; class Gammaproteobacteria; order Burkholderiales; family Burkholderiaceae_C; genus CAYNWR01. The sequence continues at coordinate 647 of CAYNWR010000375.1, read as the reverse complement.
TCTGCACCCCAGAATTTCAGGAAATTGGGTCTGAGCGGGCGTCAGATGGTCATTAATCGCTATGATTTGGATAGCATTTGCCTGCCGCAGCTGACCCAGCGCCTGTTGGCCACCTGAGGCCAACCCTTAGCAAGCCTGCGCCTAAAATCGGCGACCCTTTCGGTCCTAGAAGCGCTCACGCGCCGGAGACACGCCATGCCGGGCAAGACCCCCTCCAACGAGAACAAGAACGCCGAGTTGCGCCACGCCGCGCTGGAATACCACGAGCGGCCGACACCCGGCAAGATCTCGATCGCGCCCACCAAGCAATTGGTCAACCAGCACGACCTGGCGCTGGCCTATTCCCCCGGCGTGGCCGCGCCGTGTGAAGAAATCGTCAAGGACCCGACCGCTGCCTTTCGCTACACCGCCCGCGGCAACCTGGTGGCGGTGGTGACCAATGGCACCGCGGTGCTGGGCCTGGGCAACATCGGGCCGCTGGCGGCCAAGCCCGTGATGGAAGGCAAGGCGGTCCTGTTCAAGAAGTTCGCGGGCATCGATGTGTTCGACATCGAGATCAACGAGCGCGACAACCTGGACAAGCTGGTGGACATCATCGCGGCGCTGGAGCCGACCTTTGGTGGCATCAATCTCGAGGACATCAAGGC
>CAYNWR010000374.1:0-3132 GCA_964400915.1 uncultured Burkholderiaceae bacterium | reverse complement strand
GTGAGCGGCCAGTTGGGCCGTGCCAATGCGATCGAACTGGCAGAAAAAGCCGTCTCGCTGGCGCCGGGCAATCCGTCGTTCCTCGACACCCTGGCCATGCTGCATTCGGGCAAGGCGCAACACGCCAAGGCCATCGAGCTGCAGACCAAGGTGCTGAGCCTGCAGCCCGACAATGCGCTGTTCAAGCTGAACATGGCGCGCATCCACCTGGCCGCTGGCGACAAGGCCAAGGCCAAGCCGCTGCTGACCGATCTGCAGGCCCTGGGCGACAAGTTCGGTGGCCAGGCCGAAGTTACCAAGTTGCTGGCGGGAACTTAAGAATGGTAGCGAGACGTTCATATTTGGCGCTCGCTACAGCCTCCTTTCTTCCAAGAATCGCCTGGAGCGGTCTGCCTGAGACGCTGGAGAACGTCCGGCGATCGGTGGTGCCCATCGGCTATTTCAAGGCCACCAACAATCCGCGCTTTGGATTTCGAGGCACGGGTTTTGTTGTGGGCACCGGGCTGTGGATCGCCACCAATGCCCATGTGCTGATGCCGACCGTCGAGGAGGATCGTGAAGCCGCGCTGGTGGCCCTGATCCAGTCGCCTGGTCGTGAGCCCGAGTTGCGGCGCCTGCAGCGCATCGAAGTCGATCCGGCGCACGATCTCGCATTGCTACGGGTTGCCGATGGCGCCCCGCTGACGCCGATGAACGTCCAAGCCTCCGATGGTGTGCGTGAGGGGCAACTGCTGGCCTTCACGGGGTTTCCCATTGGGGGCGTGTTTGGGTTTCGACCCGTCACGCACCGGGGCATCGTGTCCTCGATCACCCCAGCGGCCCTGCCAGCGCCCACCACGCAGCGCCTGACCGATCGGGCCATTCGCAGCCTGCGCGACGGCACCTTCAATCTGTTTCAGCTCGATGCCACGGCCTACCCCGGCAACAGTGGCGGGCCCTTGTACGACCCGGACACCGGCGCGGTGGTGGGTGTGATCAACATGGTGCTGGTCAAGGGCAACCGGGAATCTGCCCTGAGCAGCCCGACAGGCATCAGCTATGCCATACCCGCACGCCACCTGCTGGACATGATGGCGCGGGCGCCCGCGCCGCGCTGAGCCCGGCGCGCGTGGGCGGAACGAATTTCACACCCGCAACGCCTACAGGATGCGGTTGAACCAGAGGATCGACAGGGTTGCCGCCAGGGTGGCCAGCACTGAGGCGACCAGTGCCAAAAGGCCAGAGATCTCAGTCTCCTTCTTTTCGACGGTCAGGCGCGAACTCAGGGTCTCATAGACGGTTTTCAGGTTCTCGGCCGTGCCCGCGTAGAAGTATTCGCCAGAGGTGCGGGTGGCGACCTGTTTGAGGGTTTCCTCGTCCAGGCGCACGCGCATCGACCAGCCCTCGAAACCAATCGTTTCGCCATCCACCGTGCCCACGCCCACCGTGTAGATGCGGATGCCGCGCTCGGCCGCCATCTTGGCCGCTTCCAGGGTGTCGACGCCCGTCGTGCGCTGGCCATCGGTCAACAGGATGATGGCCGCCGACGAATACGAGCCCGGTGCAACGGGGGTGAAATCCTTCTTTTCCTTCTTGGGCTGATTGGCCTGATCAATCGAGATGCCGCGCGGGCGGCCGCTGCCATAGGTCATCGCCGCCAGGTCAATGCCATGGTCTGGAAACAACTCGGCCAGCGAGACCACGATGGCACTGCCAATGGCGGTGGCACGTTGCAACTGGAACTTATCGATGGCGGCCACCAGATCGTCGCGACTCAGGGTGGGCGCCTGCACCACCTGAGCGGTGCCGGCAAAGGCGACGATGCCCACCTTGACGTGGCGCGGCAGATCCTCGAGGAAGGCCTTGGCCGCGTTCTGCGCTGCCACCAGGCGATTGGGTTTGACGTCGGTCGCACGCATCGAACCCGAAACGTCCATCGCCAGGATGATGGTTTCCTGTGTGGAGGGCAGGGCAATGGTGGCGAGTGGCCGCGCAGCCGCCAGGAACATGGCCACGAGGGCCAACAGGAACAAAATCGGCGGCACGTGACGACGCCATCCGGGGCCCTTGCCGAGCGCCTCGCGCACGATGGAAAGGCTGGCGTACCGCAGCGCCGACTTCTTCTTGCGACGCAGCATCCATAGGTAGGTACCCACTAACAGTGGGATGGCCAGCAGCAGCCACAGAAAGCTGGGCCAAAGAAACAGGACGGAGCCGATCTTCATGGTGGTGTCCTCGCTGCCGATGTGCGCATCCAGCGTCTCATGGAGCGGCCATCTGGGGTGCTGTACGAGCTGCGCCGGCGCTCAACTGCATGGCCAGTTTGCCACCGCCCGCCAATTGTGTGCGCCGCCGCCGCATGGCCGCAAACCGCACCAGGGCGTCCAGCAAATCCGCGTCGGTTGCCAGCTCGAGTGCATCGACACCCGCGTGTGCCAGAGATTGCCGCAACTGGGCTTCGCGCTGGGCGGCAATGCGCGCAAACCGTTGACGGAAGGCCGCGTTGTGCGTGTCCACCAACAACTGCTCGCCGCTCTCCGCGTCGCGCAGGGTGACAAGCCCCAAATCCGGCAGCTCCAGTTCCAGCGGGTCCAGCAGGCGGATGGCCACCACTTCGTGACGCTGCGCCAGCAGGCCCAGGGGCTGCTCCCAGCCGGGCTCGGAGATGAAATCCGAGACCACAAAAACCGTCGAGCGGCGCTTGATCAGGTTGGCCGCCGCCTTCAACAGATCCGCCAGGCGCGTGGTGCCGCCGTCCGCGCCCATGGCTTGTTCCGTGAGGGCCTTGCGACGCTGCACGGCATCGATCATGGCCAGCACGTGACGCCTGCCGCTGCGGGCTGGAAGCACGGCATCGACCCCGGTTCCATACAGCATGGCGCCTACCCGATTGCCGTGGCGCGTGAGCACCCGGGCCAGAACCGCCATGAACTCGGCCGCCACCTGCGACTTGCGCTGCTCGTTGGACCCGAAATCGATCGACGCGCTCAGGTCCATCAGAAACCAGGCAGCCATCTCACGGTCTTCGGTGAACACCCGCACATGGGGAGTCCCCGTGCGCGCCGTGACGTTCCAGTCGATGTGCCGGACATCGTCGTGGTGCTGGTATTCGCGCAGGTCGGCCAGATCCAGGCCCGTGCCTCGCAGCAGGGT
>CAYNWR010000373.1:0-3140 GCA_964400915.1 uncultured Burkholderiaceae bacterium | reverse complement strand
GAATTCTCTCGACCAACGAATAAACCGACTCACCCTCCTGTTCACGGATGACATCACCAAGGATGCGCCCGAGCATGCGGATGTCCTCGCGAAGGGGCCCTTCGTGGTCGTGTGCTGCTCGCCGTTTCCGAGGCGCGGACTTGACGTTGTCGTTGAAGGTTCCAACCTGAGATTCGTTTCGCTTCATGGGACCGCAAGCCTTGATGGATCCATGCCATCGTATCGGATGCAGACTGCAGCAAAGTGCAAGCAAAGGGAAACGAAAGGCGCAAGCCTCAGGTGAAGCCAAGACGCAGAATGGGCAAGGTCACGACATCGGCCATAGGCCGCGCGCTCTGGGATCGGCGCAACGAGCTTGTGCGCTGGCACTGCCACCCACCGTTCCGCCCCCCCAAATAAATGCTTGATCAGCGAACTTGGGGCATTTGGCGACGCCATCGCTGCGGCGGTCCGATGGCGCTGAGGTGTGCGCGCGCTGCAGGTGCCGATCAATCAGCCTGTTCCATCGCCGCCTGGGCGGCTCGCACCTCGATGCGAACCTGCTCGGTCAGTTCGGCTTTGAGTTCACTGAACACGGGGGTGGTCTTGATCGTGTAGTGACGGGGATGAGCGATTGGCACTGCGCGGTCGAGCTTGATGCGCCCGGGACGGGCACTCATCACGACCACACGGCTGCCCATGAAGACCGCCTCGTCGATGTCGTGCGTGACGAACAGCACGGTCTTGCGCTGTTCTTCCCAGATGCCCAGCAGAAGCTCCTGCATGAGTTCGCGCGTCTGGTGATCCAGTGCGCCAAAGGGCTCGTCCATCAAAAGCATGCGGGGGTTGTTGGCCAGGGCGCGCGCGATGGCCGTGCGCTGCTGCATGCCGCCGGACAGTTGCTTGGGGTAATGCTTGTCGAAGCCCTTGAGTCCCACCTTGGCCAGAAACGCCTGCGCCATCTCGACGGCCTGGGGACGACCGAGTCCGCGTTCGATGAGCCCGAAGCACACGTTGTCCAGAACCGTCAACCAGGGGAACAGGGTGTAACTCTGGAAGACCATGCCGCGGTCGGCACCGGGTGCGTCGATGGCTCGGCCATCCAGTTCAACCTCGCCAGCGGTTGGTCGGTCAAGGCCGGCAACGATGCGCAGCAGGGTGCTCTTGCCGCATCCGCTGGGGCCCAGGATCGTGACGAAGTCGTTCTCGGCCACATCCAGGTCGGTTGCTTGCAGGGCCAAGGTCTGATCAAAACGGCGCTCTACGCCCCGAACAGAAAGGATGCTTGCCATCGTCAGCGTCCCAGTTGAGCCCACGGGAACAGGCTTCGGTTGGCGGCCTTGAACAACAGGTCGCTGATGAGCCCGATCAGACCGATGACGATGATGCCGAAAATGATCTGGTCGGTGGCCAGCAGGGCCTGGCTGTCGGTGATCATGTGTCCGATGCCACTGCTGGCGCCGATGAGTTCCGCAACGATCACGTAGGTCCACGCCCAGCCGAGCACCATGCGCAGTTGCTCGGCGATTTCGGGTGCCGCACCGGGGACAAGCACACGGCGAATCAGCGACGCATCCTTGACGCCCAGCGTGTAGGCCGCTTCGACCAGGTCGCGACGGGTGTTGCCCACCGTGACACTGATCATCAGCACCAGACTGAAGAAGCTGCCGATGAAGATCACCGCCAGTTTCTGCGCCTCGCCGATGCCCGCCCAAAGGATCAGCAAGGGGATGAAGGCCGACGCCGGCAGATAGCGGGCAAAGCTCACAAAAGGTTCAAAGAAAGCCTCGATGGGCTTGTAGGCGCCCATGGCGACGCCCAGGGGCACCGCCAGCAGGGCCGCGATCAGGAAACCGCCGACGACCCGGAACATGGTCATGCCGATGTCCTTGGCAAAGCCCATCTGGGTCAGCAGCACCCACCCACTTTGAAGCATGGCCAATGGATCGGCGAGAAAGGTCTTCTGAACGAAGCCACCGAACGTGGCAATGGACCACACCGCAATGAAGACCACGAAGAAGCCAATGCCCAGTGCGATGCGGGCGCCCCGGCTGACGGGCGTCAGCGGCTTCATGCGATGGGCCCCAGGCCCTGGACCTTGTGATGACCCGATGCCATGTCCGGGCCTGGGTGCTTGCTGCCGCCGCCGATCACTTGATGAAACGCGTGTCGGCCAATTTGCTCAGATCGGGGATCTGGCGAATGATGCCCGCCTCCAGCAGCAAATCGGCCGCCTCCTTGCTGAATGCGGCGTGTTCGCCCGCAAAGAACTTCTGGTTGGCGGCCTTGTCCTGCCAGCGCAAATACTTCTGGCTGGCCTCGAAGGCTTCAGCCGTCTGCTTGACATCGGCACCCATGATCTCAAACGCCTTTTTCGGTTCGGCCTTGATCATCTCCAATGCCTGGAAATAGCTGTCGGCCAAGGCCTGTGCGGCTTTCGGGTTCTCGGCGAGGAACTTGGGCGTGCAGCCGAAGGTGTCCATCACCATTGGATAGTCCAGCGTGGTGGCAATGATCTTGCCGGCCTCTGGCTTGGCACGCACCGCGCTCAGGAAAGGTTCGTAGGTCATCCCCGCATCGATCTGGGCGGTGCCCGCAATCATGGCGTTGGCGGCCGCTTGGGGAGCCAAATTGACAACCGTGACGTCCTTGATCGACAGGCCGTTCTTCTTGAGCATCCAGGCCAGGGTGAAGTAGGTGGCCGTGCCGGGCGCGTCGGCTGCAACCGTCTTGCCCTTGAGGTCCGTGATCCTGGCAATGGAAGGCTTGACCACCATGCCATCGGCCCCGTAGCTCTTGTCGAGCTGGAAGATCTGTGTGGTTGCGACGCCATTGGCGTTCCAGACGATCCAGGTTTCGACCGTCGTTGCGGCGCATTGGATGTCACCACTCGCAATGGCCAGATGGCGGTCTTTCTGGGGGATCTTCTTGATGCTCACGTCCAGCCCGTTCTTCTTGAAGATGCCAGCCTCCTTGGCCAGGGTCAGCGGGGCGAAGCCCGTCCAGCCGGAAATGCCGATGCCCACTTTGGCTTCCTGGGCGTGGACGATGCCAGTCAAGGCCAGTGCGGCGATGGCGGCGAGGGCGATTCGTTTCATGGGAGCTCCTAGGGACAGGTTGAACAAGTTGGCGGTTGGATGAATTAGACGCGGATCCAAAGT
>CAYNWR010000372.1:0-3169 GCA_964400915.1 uncultured Burkholderiaceae bacterium | reverse complement strand
GAGGGCATCGCGCGCGATGGCGCGAAGATGGTGACGGCCGTGGCCACGGCCAGCGTGCCCAAGTTCACGGTGATCATCGGCGGCAGTTATGGCGCCGGCAACTACGGCATGTGTGGCCGTGCCTACAGCCCGCGGTTTCTCTGGATGTGGCCGAATGCACGCATCTGCGTCATGGGGGGCGAGCAGGCGGCTGGCGTGCTGGCCACGGTGCGGCGCGATGGCATCGAGGCCAGGGGCGGCACCTGGAGCGCCGAGGAAGAGGCGGCTTTCAAGCAGCCCATCCTCGATCAGTTCGCGCACCAGTCGCACCCCTACTACGCCAGCGCGCGCCTGTGGGACGACGGCGTGATCGATCCGGCGGACACGCGCCGTGTGCTCGCCCTGGGCCTGTCGGCAAGCCTCAACGCACCCATCGGCGAACCCAGGTTTGGTGTCTTCCGCATGTGAGCACCCGCCCCATGGACAGCATCTACATCACCCCCGAGCACGAAGCCCTGCGCGAGCAGGTGGCGCGTTTCATTGCCCGTGAGGTCGAGCCGCACGCCGCCCAGTGGGAGGAGCAGGGCCATGTGCCGCGCGACGTGCTGCGGCGCATGGGTGCTGCCGGCCTGTTCGGCCTGATGTACGACGAAGCCCATGGCGGCGCCGGCGCGGACGCCATCACCAACCTGGTGTTTGCCGAGGCGCTGTCGCAGTCCACCTTTGCGGGATTCATCATCACCGTGCTGGTGCACACCGACATGGCCAGCCCCCACCTGCACCACGCCGGCTCGCCCGCGCAGAAGGACAAATACCTGCGCCGGGTCATTGCCGGTGAGCTGATCACGGCCGTGGGCATCACCGAACCCGGTGCGGGCAGCGACGTGGCGGGCATCCGCACCAGCGCGCGGCGCGACGGCGCGGGCCCCGATGCCGATTGGGTGATCAACGGCACCAAGATGTTCATCACCAACGGCGTGCACGCCGACCTGTACTTCGTTGCGGCCAAGACCGGGCCCGGCAAACGCGAGATGTCGATGTTCATCGTCGAAAAGGGCAGCCCGGGTTTCAGCGTCGGCCGAGCGCTCCAGAAAACCGGGTGGCTCAGCTCGGACACGGCCGAACTCGTGCTCGACAACGTGCGCGTTCCCGCAGCCAACCTGCTGGGCGAAGAGGGCAAGGGCTTCTATTCGGTGATGAAGAATTTCCAGACCGAGCGCATCGCCTTGGCCGCGATGGCGGTGGGGCATTGCCAGCAGGCCATCCGCCTCACGCTGGACCACGTGCGCCAGCGCCAGGCCTTCGGTGGCCCGCTGTGGAGTCAGCAGACCATCCGTCAGCGCCTGTCGATGCTCGACGCCAAGACCCGCGCGGCGCGGGCCTTCATGTACCAGTGTGCGTGGCGCGTGACCCAGGGCGACGACATCGTCCAGGAGGTGTCAATGCTCAAGGCCCTCACGGGTGAACTGGTCAACGAGGTGGTGCAGACCTGCCAGCAGTTCCATGGCGGCATGGGCTACATGCGCGAGACGGCCATCGAGCGCCTGTGGCGCGATGCCCGCGTGCTGGCCATCGGCGGTGGCGCCACCGAGGTGATGCTCGAGGAAGTGGCCAAGCGCTATTGACCGGAACCCACCCATGACCGAGCCCCAGCATCCGTCCGTCATTGAACTGCGTCGACCCTCGCCCGCGGTGGCCCAGGTGTGGCTCAACCGTCCCGAGGTGCGCAACGCCTTCAACAGCCAGGTGATCGCCGACCTCACCCGTGTGTTCGAGGCGCTCAACCGCGACAGCGCGTTGCGGGTGGTGCTGCTCGCGGGGCACGGCAAGGCCTTCTGCGCAGGGGCCGACCTGAACTGGATGCGCGCCATGGCCGACAACAGCTGGGACGACAACCACGCCGATGCACGGCGGCTGGCCGACATGCTCTGGACCATCGACCAGTGCCCGGTTCCCATCGTGGGAAGGGTGCAGGGCGACTGTTACGCCGGTGGCATGGGCCTGGCGGCCCTGTGTGACGTGCTGGTGGCCAGTGATGCGGTTCGTTTCTGCCTGTCCGAGGCGCGCCTGGGCCTGCTGCCGGCCACCATCGCGCCGTATGTGATTCGAGCCATGGGACACCAGCAGGCAAGGCGCTGGTTTGTCACCGCCGAAACCTTTGATGCGGCCCGGGCCCACACCATGGGATTTGTGCACGAGTTGTGCGCGCCTGCTGAACTGGACGCGCGCGTGGCCGGCATCGTGGCCACCCTGGCAGCCAACGGACCGGCCGCGGTGCGTTCGTGCAAGCGCCTGGTGCGCGACGTGGCCGGGCAGGCACTGACGGAATCCCTGCGCGAAGACACGGCCCATCGCATCGCCGACATCCGCGCCAGCGCCGAAGGCCGTGAAGGCATGGCGTCCTTCCTGGGCAAGCGGGCACCGGCCTGGAATGGCCCTTCGCCCGAAGCGGCGCCAGCATGAACAGCCTGGACACCGCCCACCTGCTGTCCCTGGCTGCCGCGCTGGGCTGGGCCAGTGGCATCCGGCTGTATGCCGTGGTCTTTCTCACGGGGCTGGCCGGCTACCTCAACTGGTTGCCCTTGCCGCCGGGCCTGCAACTGCTGGCGCATCCCGCGGTGCTGGGCGTCAGCGGCTTCATGCTGGCGGTGGAGTTTGTTGCCGACAAGATCCCCTGGATCGACTCGATCTGGGACACCATCCACACCGTGGTGCGCATTCCCGCCGGCGCGGCCCTGGCCGGCGCGGTTTTCGGAACCGACAGCACCACCACAGCTTTGATAGCAGCCCTGCTAGGCGGGACGCTCGCTGCAGCCTCACACACCACCAAGATGACCACGCGGGCTGCGGTCAACAGCTCGCCCGAACCCTTCACCAACGTGGCCGTGAGCCTGCTGGAGGACGGCTTGGTGATCGGCGCGCTGTGGCTGGCCACCGAGCACCCGGTGGCGTTCGGCATTGTTCTGGTCTGCACGCTGGTGCTGATGGTGATCCTGATGCTGGTGCTGTTGCGCTTTCTGCGATCGGTGTTGCGGCGTCTGTCACAGATGTTCGGCGGTCCCGCCGCGCCGGTCGCCTGAGGAAACGAGGTTGAGATGTTCAAGAAGATCCTGATCGCCAACCGCGGCGTTCGCGCTTGCGCGGGGGCGTGCTCATCTGAGCGCGTGCAGGTGAGCGCGCACCACATCGG
>CAYNWR010000371.1:0-3173 GCA_964400915.1 uncultured Burkholderiaceae bacterium | reverse complement strand
TTGTCGACACTTGACCGCATCCTGTGCGAGGAGCAGTTCGGGCACACCACCGACATCCTGATCCGGCGCGCGTTTGGCAACGTCTATGAGCCGCTGCTCGAATGCCGGGGTGAGCAGGTGCAGCGCTGGCTGCGTCCGGCGGTTGCGGGCACACGCACCTGCGCCATCGCCATCACCGAACCCGGCGCAGGTTCGGACGCAGCGGGCATCCACACCCAGGCGCATGAAACCCCCGACGGCTGGGTGCTCCAGGGCGCCAAGCATTTCATCAGCGACGCCGAGTGGAGCGATTTCTTTCTGGTGTCGGCGCGCACGGGCGAGCGCGAAATTTCAATGTTCATGGTCGACAAGGGCCTGCCCGGCTTCACCTTGGGCAAGGACCAGAAGATGATGGGCCTGCGCGGCACGCCCCACCTGGAGCTGTTCTTTGACAACGTGCCGCTGCCGCGAGCCGCCCTGCTGGGTGAGCGCGGCCAAGGCTTCAAGCTGGCCATGGGGGCGTTGAACGTGGTGCGCCTGGCGCAGGTGGGCGCACGCGCCGTGGGCAAGGCTGCGCACGTGCTCGAGAAGGCCGTGGCCTACGCGCAGGACCGCAAGCAGTTCGGCCAGTCGATCGCCAATTTTCAGATGGTGCAGCAGCAACTGGCCGACAGCGCCATCGAGATCAACGCCGCACGCTGGATGGTCTACCACGCCGCCTGGCAGCTCGACCAGGGGCAGGACGCACGCGAATCGATCGCCATGGTGAAAGTGCACGCCGCGGAAACCCTGGGCCGGGTGGTCGATCGATGTGTGCAGATCTTTGGCGGCATGGGCTTTTGCAAGGAACTGCCCATCGAGCGCTACTACCGCGATGCGCGCATCTACCGCATCTTCGACGGCACCAGCGAAATCCACCGCGGGGTGATCGCCAAGGCGCTGGGGCGCAAGGGCGCGGCGCTGTTCGATCCGAGCCGGTGATGCCTCAACCGCAATGAGGACCGATGGCGCCCCGGTTCCTAGCGGGCCGCCAGGCGCCGGCGCAAACGCCGCAGGACGGCGCCCAGCAGCGGCAGATGCTCGTAGACCTCTTCGGCCGCATCCCAGTAGTCGCGGTGCACGGCCACGCGCCCCTGGTCATCGAACACAAAATGGGTCGAACCCTGGATGCTGAAGGCGCGCCCGCGCAGATGGCCTTCGAACACCCAGGTGCAGAAACCGTCGCTGCCGTCAAACGCCCGCGAGCGGACGAGAAACCGCGGGGCGTCGAGCGATTCGTACATGTGCTCAAAGATGCGCCGGATGTCCTGGTGGCCCGTGACGTCGTTGAACGGATCCTTGAAGCGCGCGTCGGGCGCGTAGTGTTGTTCGATCGCGGCCACGGTCTGTGGCGTCAAGGCCTCGAACCAGGCCAGCAAGGCGCCGAAGGCCTGAACGGGCGGGGTGGGGGCTGTCATGACGAGCGCGGCTGGGCGGTGCGCCGCAGCAGCGCGAAGCGCAGCGCATAGGGCAGGTGCCGCAACAACTGCAACGCAAAGGTGAAGCGACGCGGAAAGTCGATTTCGAAGCGCCCGCGCTCGAAGCCCTGCACGATGGCCAGCGCGGCCTGTTCGGGCGTGAGCAGCGCGGGCATGTCGAACTCGTTGAGGGCGGTGAGACGGGTCTGCACAAAGCCAGGGTTGACAAGGTAGACGTCCAGGCCACGCGGCTTGAGCTCGCTGTACATGCCTTCGGCCAGGTTGATCAGGGCGGCCTTGGTGGGCCCGTACACACTGGCGCCGGGCAAGCCGGTGTAGCCGGCCACACTGGCGAGAATGGCCAAGCCGCCATGCCCTTGGGCCAGCAGGCGCGGCAGCACGACCTGCAAGCCGTGATAGACCCCGCCGACGTTGGTGGCCAGGGTGCTCAGCGCAATGTCGGCGCGGACTTCCCAGATGCGCTCGGGCCGGTAGGTGGCGGCGCAGAAGACCACCAGATCAAGGCCCCCCCAGGTGGCCTGCAAGCTGTCGTGTGCCCGTTGCCAGTCGTCTGGTTGGCACACGTCCATCGCCAGCGCTTGGGCCTTGGGCCAGCTCTGGGAAGCCGCACGCAACGGACGTTCACTGCGGGCCGAAAGCGCCACGCGGGCACCACGCTCCAGCAGGGCTTCTGCCAAAGCCGCACCGATGCCGCTGGAGGCGCCGATGATCCAGACGCGGCGATCGCGCCAATCGCGAATCGGTGTGTTCAGTTGCATCCAGGTCATGGTGTGGCCCTTTGGGTGGGGCTGAGCAGGTGACGCTTGCCCATCACGATTGCAGCCGGATCTGGGCGACATCGATGCGGCCATGGTCAAAGCCGGCTTCGCAGTAGCACAGGTACAGCTGCCAGGTGCGCGCAAAGGCTTCGTCCAGCCCGAGGGCCGGCAAGGCGGCGCGGTGTTGATCGAAGGCCGACCGCCAACGGCGCAGGGTTTCGGCGTAGTCGCGGCCAAATCGATGGATGTCCGTCATGGCCAATCCATGGACCGCTGCCACGCGTTCGAAGCGTTCAACGCTGGGCAGCATGCCGCCGGGAAACACCATCTGCTGGATGAAGTCGCTGCCCGCGCGGTAGCGCTCGAACAGGCGCTCGTCGATGGTGATGGTCTGAATCAGGGCCTTGCCACCGGGGCGCAGGCATCGGCGCACCACGTCGAAGTAGGCACCCCACTGCGCTTCACCGACCGCCTCGAACATCTCGATCGAGACGATGGCATCGGCCTGAAGGCCCAAGGACGGCAAGTCACGGTAGTCACGAAACGCCAGATGGGCGCACTCGCTCAACCCGGCCTTCTCGATGCGCTGGCGTGCGTGTTCGAGCTGGGCACTGGAGATCGTCACGCCATGGACCCGAATGCCCAGGCGCGCCGCGTGCTCGGCAAAACCGCCCCAGCCGCAGCCGATCTCCAGCACCTGATCGCCTGCGCGCAGGCCCAGGGTGTCGATGATCCGTTGGTATTTGGCGGCCTGTGCGTCGGCCAGGCTGCGCGCGGCGTCGCCGTCAAAACACGCGGCCGAATACGTCCAGGTGTCGTCCAGCCACAGGCGATAGAAAGCGTTGCCAATGTCGTAGTGCGCGTGGATGTTGCGCACACTGCCGCGCCGGGTGTTGGCGCGCAGGCGGTGCAACAGGTGATGCCACAGGCGCGCCAGGGGCGAGCCTTGGATCAGGCG
>CAYNWR010000370.1:0-3179 GCA_964400915.1 uncultured Burkholderiaceae bacterium | reverse complement strand
CGGATGGATCAGCAGGACGATTTCAGAGTGACTCATGTAGGCTCCTTGTGGATGGCACCCCGTACGGCGCTCGACGCGCGCAAAAAAGGCGCTGGGTAAAGCCGCCCACGGCGTCAAGACGTGGTGCGGCAAGGGAACCGAGGATTATAGCGTGGTTGCGAGCCGTCAGGGCCGGCGCGCCGCCGCAGCCAGTTTCTGCCAGGTGTCGATGACGCTGTCGGGGTTGAGCGACATCGACTTGATGCCCTGCTCCTGCAGCCACAAGGCGAAATCGATGTGGTCGCTGGGGCCCTGACCGCAGATGCCGACGTACTTGCCCGCATCCAGGCAGGCACGAATCGCCCGTTGCAGCATGGCCTTCACGGCGGGGTCGCGTTCGTCGAAATCGGCCGCCAGCAGTTCCATCCCCGAATCCCGGTCCAGGCCCAAAGTCAATTGGGTGAGATCGTTGGAGCCGATGGAAAAGCCGTCAAAGTGTTCCAGGAACTGCTCGGCCAGGATGGCGTTGCTGGGAACCTCGCACATCATCACGATCTTCAGGCCATTCTCGCCGCGGCGCAGGCCGTGCCCCGCCATCAGCTCGATGACCCGCCGCGCCTGACCCAGGGTGCGCACAAACGGCACCATCAGTTCGACATTGGTCAGGCCCATTTCGTCGCGCACGCGCCGCATCGCCTCGCATTCCATCGCAAAGGATTCAGCGAAATCGGCACTGAGGTAGCGTGCGGCCCCGCGAAATCCCAGCATGGGGTTTTCTTCTTCGGGCTCGTAGCGACTGCCCCCGATGAGTTTGCGGTACTCATTGCTCTTGAAATCCGACAGGCGAACGATGACGGGCTTGGGCCAGAACGCACCGGCGATGGTGGCAACACCTTCGGCCACCTTGTCAACATAAAAGGCCCTGGGCGATGCGTGTCCACGCGCAACCGATTCGACGGCTTTTTTCAGATCGCCGTCGATGTTCGGGTACTCCAGGATCGCCTTCGGATGCACCCCGATGTTGTTGTTGATGATGAATTCGAGCCGGGCCAGACCCACGCCCGTGTTGGGCAACTGCGCAAAGTCGAAGGCCAATTGCGGGTTGCCGATGTTCATGGTGATCTTGACGCCAATCTCGGGCATCTCGCCACGCTGCACTTCGGAGACTTCGGTCTCCAGCAGGCCGTCGTAGATCAAACCGGTATCACCCTCGGCGCAACTGACCGTGACCAGGGTGCCGTCGCGCAAGCGCTCGGTGGCGTCGCCACACCCAACCACCGCGGGAATCCCGAGTTCGCGCGCGATGATGGCGGCGTGGCAGGTGCGCCCACCCCGGTTGGTCACGATGGCCGCTGCGCGCTTCATCACGGGTTCCCAGTTCGGGTCCGTCATGTCGGTCACCAGCACATCGCCTGGCTTGACGCGGTCCATCTCGGCCGGGCTGTGCACCAGGCGCACCGGACCGGTGCCGATCTTCTGCCCGATCGCACGCCCTTCCGCCAGCACCGCGCTCTTGCCCGCTCCGCCCTTGATGCTGTAGCGGTATTCGGCCTGCGCACCCGCCTGGCTCTTGACCGTCTCGGGCCGCGCCTGAAGGATGTAGAGCTGGCCGTCCACACCGTCCTTGCCCCACTCGATGTCCATCGGACGGCCATAGTGCTGCTCGATGACCAGCGCGTAGGCGGCCAGCTGGGTGGCCTCGTCCTCGGTGAGTGAATAGCGGTTGCGCATCTCGGTCGGCACGTCCTGCGTGGCGACCAATTTGCCACTGGCCGCTCGCTCGGCCGGCGAGGCAAACACCATCTGCACGAGTTTGGAGCCCAGGTTGCGGCGGATCACGGCGCGCTTGCCCGCCCGCAGCATGGGTTTGTGGACATAGAACTCATCGGGGTTGACCGCCCCCTGCACAACGGTTTCGCCCAGACCGTAGCTCGAGGTGATGAAGACGACGTCCGAAAAGCCCGATTCCGTGTCGATCGTGAACATGACGCCCGCCGCGCCGAGATCCGATCGCACCATGCGCTGCACCCCTGCGGACAGGGCCACACCCGCATGGGCAAAACCCTTGTGAACGCGGTAGCTGATCGCCCGGTCGTTGTAGAGCGAGGCAAACACCTCCTTCATCTTGTCGATCACCGCGTCGATACCGACCACATTCAGGAAGGTCTCCTGCTGGCCGGCAAAGGAGGCGTCGGGGAGGTCTTCGGCCGTGGCCGACGAACGCACCGCAAACGACGCCTCGGGCGCGCCCGCACTGAGCTTCGCAAAGGCCGAGCGCACCGCGTCCTCGAGATCGGCTGGCAGGGGCTGGGCTTCGACCCAGGCACGGATCTGGGCACCGGTTTGCGCCAGCGCACGCACGTCGTCCACGTCCAGTGCATCCAGCGCAGACTGGATGCGTTGATCGAGACCCCCATGCGCGAGGAAGCGCCGGTAGGCGTGGGCCGTGGTGGCAAAGCCGCCGGGCACGCGCACGCCCCCCGGCAACTGCGAAATCATTTCACCGAGGCTGGCATTCTTGCCACCGACCGCCTCGACATCGGTCATCCTCAGGTTTTCAAACGGCACGACCAGGGCGGTCGCCTCAAACAGTGCGGACATGGGAAAACTCCAGAAACAAGATGGGGGAAATCCGTTGCCTGCCGCCCGCAGAGTGCTCCTGATTTTCTAGCTTTCGGAGTGGAGCACCTGGCCATGGGACGTGTGTTGGGGGTCGCAGCGTTGGAACACATTCTAGGTGCGTCGTCTGCTGCCCGACGGCAAACCGATCGTGCGCGCATGCAGCGGCACAATCCATGCATGAACAAGCCCAGCACCTTCTTCGGCGATCTGCACGCGAGCGACGCGCCGCCAGGCGGCCGACCCCTTCGAAGCGTCTTCTTCATCTCGGACGGCACCGGCATCACGGCCGAAACCTTCGGCAACGCCATCCTGGCCCAGTTCGACGTGCCCATGCACCACGTGCGGCTGCCCTTCATCGACACGCCGGACAAGGCCCACGCGGCGGTGCGTCAGATCAACGCGGCGGCGACCCACGACGGCGTGCGCCCCATCGTGTTCAGCACCCTGGTCGAGCCAGAGGTGCTGCGTGTGGTCACCGATGGCGTGCAAGCGATGATGCTCGACATGTTCGGCACCTTTGTGCACCCGCTCGAAAACGAACTGCAGACCCGCAGCAACCACCGCATCGGCCGGTTCAG
>CAYNWR010000369.1:0-3189 GCA_964400915.1 uncultured Burkholderiaceae bacterium | reverse complement strand
AGCTTCAAGCGGCCGCTGTTCAGCTTCATGGGCGACTGGGTGATGTACAAGGACATCTGGACCGGGAAGATCAGGTTCTGAAGCGCTGGCGCAGCTCGGGCAGGCTGGCAGCCACCACACCGCCCGCCAGCACGATCAGCCAGGTCACGTACACCCAGAACATCAGGATGGGCAGAGTGGCCAAGGTGCCGTAGATGACCGAATAGCCCGGCATGAGCTTCAGATAGACACTCAGCGCGCGGCGGGCCAGATCCAGACCCAGCGACACCAGCGCACCACCTGCCAGTGCGTCGCGCCAGGCCACATGGGCGTTGGGCACATAGCGGTACAAGGCCGCCACGCCCAGCGCAAGCATCGCGAACTCCAGTGCATCCAGCACCAGCGGAACCCCACCAGGAAGCACACCCAGCAATCCCCGCGAAACGCCGATGGCAAAGCTGGTGCTGGCCACGACCGCCGCCAGCACCAAGGGGCCGAAGACCAGCACACCCAGGTAGATCAACACCCGTGGCCCCAAAGCCCGCGCCCGGCGGGTTCGCCAGATCTGATTGAGCGTGCGATCGATGGTGAACACCAGCGCCAGGGCCGCGGCCGCAAGGACCACAAAACCAAGCCAACCCAGGCGCCGCGCGCGCCCAGCAAACTGGTTGAGGTATTGCAGCACCTGCCGGGCGATCTCGTCGGGCACCAGGCTATCGACCAACCAACGCTGCAGCAGATCCTGCATCTTGGCAAACACCGGGTGTGCGGTGAACAGCGCCAGCGCCACGGTCATCAAGGGCACCAGAGACAGCACCGTCGTGAACGCCAGGCTGCTGGCCACCAGCCCGAGGCGGGCCTCTCGAAAGCGCTGCAGCAACAGGTGCCCGGCCAGGCGCAGGCGAGCCAGTCGGACACGAGCCAGGTGGGCAATGGGCATCCCTTTATGATGCCATCGCCATGCCCGAGCCCAGCACCACTCACCTTGGAGCCGTTGACGCCACCCGCACGTTGGCGGTGTCGTCGCTGCTGGCCTTGATCGTGCTGGGACTGGCCTGGGAACTTTGGCTGGCTCCCCTCCGCCCTGGCGGCTCCTGGATTGCCCTGAAAGTGTTGCCGCTGTGTGTGCCGCTGGCCGGTCTGCTCAAGCGGCGTCTGTACACCTACCGGTGGCTGAGCCTGCTGATCTGGATCTACTTCACTGAAGGAGTGGTGCGCGCCTGGAGCGATCCTCCGCCCTCGTCCTGGCTGGCGGGCGCCCAACTGATTCTGTGCCTGCTGCTGTTTGCTGCCTGCGCGGCGCACGTGCGCGTGCGGCTCCAATCGCCGCGGCCAGCCGGTTGACGGGATCGGCTCGCCCCAGACCGGCGCCGACCACAACCGTCCATTCATTCGTCCGCAACCCAATCCATGAACCAAACCCTTCTTGAGAATCTGCGCGCCGCGGTCGGTGCGGCCCACGTATTGACCGATGGTGACCTGAGCGCCTGGGAACAGGATTGGCGCCACATCGTGCGCGGCAAGGCCCTCGCTGTCGTGCGACCCGCCAATGCACAGGAGGTGGCCCGGGTGGTGCGTGCCTGCGCCGATGCGCGCGTGAGCCTGGTGCCGCAGGGGGGCAACACCGGCATGGTCATGGGCGCCGTGCCGGACACCAGCGGGCAGCAGGTGGTGCTGGTCACCACCCGCATGAATGCCGTGCGCGCCATCGATGCCGACAACCTCACCATCACGGTCGAGGCCGGGTGTGTCCTGCAGCATCTGCAGGAGGCTGCCGCCGCCAAGGGCCTGCTGTTTCCGCTGAGCCTGGCCGCCGAGGGCAGTTGCACGATCGGCGGCAACCTGGCCACCAACGCCGGTGGCACGCAGGTGCTGCGCTATGGCAACACGCGCGATCTGTGCCTGGGCCTGGAGGTGGTGACCGCCCAAGGCGAGATCTGGGACGGCCTGAGTGGCCTGCGCAAGGACAACACGGGGTACGCCCTGCGCGATCTGTTCATCGGCAGTGAAGGCACGCTGGGTGTGATCACCGCGGCCACGCTCAAGCTGTATCCGGCGCCCGCTGCCACCTTGACGGCCTGGGTGGCGCTGCCCTCGCTGGATGACGCCTTGGCGCTGCTCAATCTGGCACGCCATCAGCTGGGCGCATCGCTCACGGGTTTCGAGGTGATGGGCCAATTTGCCCTTTCGCTGGTGGCCCGGCACATGCCTCAGCAGCGGGTGCCCTTTGTCGAGCAGGCTCCGTATTGCGCCCTGATCGAATCGTCCGACACCGAATCGGAAGACCACGCCCGCGCCGGCTTCATGCGCTTGCTGGAAACCGCGATGGAATCGGGCTGTGTGCGCGACGCCATCGTGGCCGAGAACCTGGCGCAGGCCCATGCGCTGTGGCACATCCGCGAAAGCCTGCCCATGGCGCAGCAGTGCGAAGGCAACAACATCAAGCACGATATCTCCGTGCCGGTCTCGCGCATTCCGGCCTTCTGTGCCAGCACCGACGCCGCGCTGGTCGCGGCGGTGCCAGGCATCCGGCTGGTGAATTTCGGGCACCTGGGCGACGGCAACCTGCACTACAACGTTCAGGCGCCGGCCGATGGCCCCTACGCCCAGGACGCTGCGGGTTTTGTGCGCGACCACGAGGTGCTGATCAACGGCATCGTGTTCGACGCGGTGATCGCCGCCGGGGGCTCCATCTCGGCCGAGCACGGCATCGGCTCGCTGAAGGTGCACAAGCTGCCTCACTACAAGTCGCCTGTTGCCCTGGCCCTGATGCGGCAGGTCAAGCAGGCGCTGGACCCATTGGGCATCCTCAACCCCGGGCGGGTGCTCGAGCAAGCCTGAACGCCGCCCCGATCCCCCTAAACTAGCGATCTGGCGCTCGCCGACTGCAATCGCCAACTGGCCCGCGTGCCAGCCCGTCCACCACCGCCCTCTCGCCGATGACCGCCCTGCCCCCTGCCGCGCCGCTGGCTGCGCCCTATGAAGACCTGATGCGTCATGTGTACGAGCATGGTGTGTTCAAGACCGATCGCACGGGCACCGGCACCCGCTCGGTCTTCGGGCATCAGATGCGCTTCGACCTGCAGGCGGGTTTTCCGCTGGTCACCACCAAGAAGGTGCACCTGAAGTCCATCATTCTGGAGCTGCTGTGGTTCCTGCGCGGTGAGCGCAATGTGCGCTGGCTGCAGGAGCGAGGCTGCACGATCTGGG
>CAYNWR010000368.1:0-3190 GCA_964400915.1 uncultured Burkholderiaceae bacterium | reverse complement strand
GGACGATATCTTCGAAGTGCCATTGGCGTTTCTGATGAATCCCGCCAACCACCGTCGCCACGCGATCGACTGGGAAGGTGTGCGCCGCGAATGGTTGTCCATGCCCTGGCAGGATGAACGAGCACGCGAGTATCTGATCTGGGGTGCCACCGCGGGCATGCTGCGCAACCTGTACCGGTTGCTCAGCGCATAGCCCAAGCCACCACGCTCGCCCACTGCGTGTGGGTCGCTGCCCTCAGCCGCCCTATGATCTCGCCATGAGTTTCATTGCCATCCTGCTGGCGCTGGTGATCGAACAGGCGCGACCGCTGGCCGAAGCCAATCCTGTGCATGGCTGGCTGCGCGATTGGGCGCGCTGGGTGGCGGCCCACGTCGATGCCGGCGAGACCAGCCATGGTTGGCTGGCGTGGTCACTGGCCGTGGGTGCGCCGGCCCTTTCGGTTCTTGCGGTGCATGTGCTGCTGTTGGTGTACGTGGGCCTGTTCGCGGCGGTGGCCTGGAGTGTCGCCACGCTGTACCTCACCCTGGGGTTTCGCCAGTTCAGCCACCACTTCACGGGGATTCGTGATGCGCTGGAGGCGGGGGACGAGGCCGGTGCGCGCGAACGCCTGGCACGCTGGCGGCGTGTGGACACGCGCTCGGTCGCGCGCACGGAGCTGCTGCGTCACGTGATCGAATACTCGGTCATCGCCGCGCACCGGCATGTCTTTGGTGTGTTGCTGTGGCATTCGGTGATGGCGGGCCTGGGTTTGGGCGCGGCGGGCGCGGTGTTCTATCGCATGTCCGAGTTCACCTCGCGGTTTTGGCGGGGCTCGAGCGTTGACCCGGACGCCGAACCCGCCAGCGACGCGCTGCGCGAAGCCACCGCTGCCGCCTGGACCGTGGTCGACTGGGTGCCAGCCCGCGCGACGGCCTTGGCGTTTGCGGTGGTGGGCAGCTTCGAGGAGGCCATGGACGGGTGGCGCCACCATGCAGGCCAGAACCCCAGCGACAACGACCGGATCATCGTGGCCGCCACGGCGGGGGCCATCAACGTGCGGCTGGGTGGCGAGGCCTTGCGGCCGCGCGCAGCGGGCGCTTTCGCTGGCACCGGCGATTCCAGCTTCGGTTCCTTCGATGCGCCCGGCCTGGCCGCCGGTGCGGGCGCCGAGCATGGCGACAGCGCGTCCATTCCGGGGCGGGTGCCCGAGCTCGCCCACCTGCGTGCCGTGGTGGGCCTGGTGTGGCGCACCGTGGTTCTTTGGCTGCTGTTGCTGGCGCTGCTCACCCTGGCCAAGTGGTTGGGTTGACGACCGTCGTCGGGCGCTCGGCGCACCGATCAGCCATTCAGTTCGGTGTGCAGATCAATATAAATTTGATAGCGTTCAGGTGAAATTTGACGCTTGCTGACAGCCTTTTTTATGCCGCAATCGGGTTCGTGACGGTGGCTGCAGTTGTAGAAGCGGCATTGGCCGACGTGCGCGGCGATGTCGGGCATCAAGCCGGCCAGGGCAGCGGCCTCGATGTGATGCAGGCCAAATTGCTGAAAACCCGGTGAGTCGATCAAGGCGGTGCGATGCGAGGTGCCCGGTGCCGAGCCATCGGCAGGGGCCCCAGCAGCGGGAGATGGATCGCCGCGGGCGGGCGCGTCGTCCACCCAGTACCAGGCGGTGTGCGTGGTGGTGTGCCGGCCGGTCTGCAGGGCTTGCGACAACTCGCCAGTCTGTGCCGTTGCATCGGGGACCAGGCGGTTGATCAAAGTGCTTTTTCCGGCGCCCGATGGCCCCAGCACCAGCGTGACGCGCCCAGCCAGGGCCTCGCGCAAGCGCGGAATCGAATCGTCGTTGCCGCTGCGCAGGCACAGGTCCAGCATGGTGGTGCCCGGTCCCGCCGTGCCCCGGTATGGAGCCAGCCGCTCCCAGGCCTTGTCGAAGTCGGCGCCCAGGTCGCGCTTGTTCAGGGCAATGAGCGCCGGCACGCGCTGCGCGGCCGCCGCCACCAGCGCGCGTGCCAGCAGGTTTTCGGCAAACGCCGGGCGGGCCCCCAGTAGTATCAGCACCTGATCGATGTTGGCGGCGAAGGCCTTGGTGCGCACTTCGTCCTGGCGGAACAGGAGGTTGCGGCGCGGGTGCACGCGCTCGATGCGGCCTTCGTCGGCGCTGGCTTGCCAATCGACGCGATCGCCAACAACGGCTTCGTTGCGTTTGCCGCGCGGGTGGCACAGGCGCCGCGACCCATCTGCCGCCTGCACCCAGAGGTGGCGCCCATGGCTGGCAACCACCAGACCCTGCTGCAGCGGCGTCGAACTCAAGTGGATGGCGCCTGCGCCGGTCCTTGCACTTCGGGCAAGGCGTTAACCAAGGCTGCGCAGCGGAAATCGCGCGGGCTCAGGCCCTGCACGTCGTGGGTGTTGAAGCGCACCACACAGCTGCCGTAGTGCACCGACAGATCGGGGTGGTGATCTTCGCGGTGGGCGATCTGGGCCACCGCATTCACGAAGGCCATGGTGGCGTGGTAGTTGCTGAACACAAAGCGTCGCTCGATGGTGGGTGTGCCCGTGGTCTTGTCGAGCGACCAATGGGGCAATTGGCGCATCATCGATTCAATTTCAATAGCAGACAATGAAGATTCCATGTTCGCTCGCTGCTGTTTCGGGTGATGGTGATGGCTGTGAGGGCGTCAGGCCGGTTCAGGCAGGCCGCGCAGGTGTTCCAGCCGCTGCAGGGCGGGCGGGTGCGAATGGTAGAAGCGCACGTACCAGGGGTCAGGTGTCAAGGTGGACGCATTGTCCTCATAGAGCTTGAGCAGGGCCGATGCCAGATCGGCCGCACGCGTCTGTCCCGCGGCAAACGCGTCGGCTTCGTATTCGTGCCGCCGCGATCCCAGCGCTGCCAGGGGCCCAATGAAGAACATGAAAGGGGGCAGCGCCAGCATCATCAACAGCAGGGCCAGGGCCTCGTTGCCCCCCAGGCCGCTCGGGTCGCCATTGCCGGTCCAGGCGAGCATGGGTGTGGCCCCCAGGCCCGTGTAGAACCAGGCCTGGCCTGCGAGCCAGCCCAGCACCGCAAATCCCAGCAGGCTGGCGCCAAACATCATCAGCATGCGTTGGGTGACATGGCGCTTTCGGAAATGTCCCAGCTCGTGGGCCAGCACGGCATCCACTTCCTCGGGGGTGAGTCGTTGCAGCAGGGTGTCGTAGAAGACCACCCGT
>CAYNWR010000367.1:0-3193 GCA_964400915.1 uncultured Burkholderiaceae bacterium | reverse complement strand
CATGTGGAAGCAGGCCGTGGAGAAGGCCAAGACGACCGATGTGGACAAGGTCATTGCCGCGATGGCGGGCCAGACCTTCAAGGCACCGTCTGGCATCACCAGCAAGATGGACGAAAAGAACCACCATCTGCACAAGTCGGTGTTCATCGGCGAGGTGAAGGCCGACGGTCAGTTCAACGTCGTCTGGAAAACCTCCGGTCCGGTCAAGGCCAAGCCCTGGTCGCCCTACATCGAAGGCAATGACAAGAAGAAGGACGAGCCCGAGAAGAAGTGACGGCTTGCGGTGCCTGAGCCCGGTGCACTTGCACCGGCGCCGGGCGCCCAGGTTGACTTGGTTTCCCGTCCCAAGGGCGCACCGCAAGCGCGCAGCGCCCGCCACCGATTCCCCAAAACCGTGAATGTCAACCGCCGATGCACCAAGCATCTGGCAGTCAAAGCAACCCATGCTCCGTCAAACGATACAAGCGCTGCTTTGGTGCATGGCCCTGCTGGTGGGAGCGCCTGCCCACGCCCTGAGTGCGGCCGATGCGTTCGGCATGGCCAGTGGTGAAGGGGATGCGCGAATTTCAGCGATGCAGCGTGCGGCCATCCAGGCCGACGACCGTCTGTTGGCTTTCCTGCAGGCCATGGCCGATGACGCCGTCAAGGTCCACGAGGGCAAGGCCTACATGGTGCGCGACAACAAGGCATTTGATCCGGTGACTGGCGCCGAGGTGGCCCTGCCTGACGGCGCCGAAGACATCGTCAACAACAACCGCATGCGCTCCGAGATCGATGCCGCCCTGGCGTCGATCCGCTTGCTTTCAAAAGACGAGCGCGTGCGCCGCGAAGCCATCAAGGCCTTGGCCAGCGAAAGCGACGAAGGCAAGCTGCCCCTGATCGAAAAGGCGATAGCCGCCGAGACCGCCGATGCCTTGCGCCAGCAACTCGAGCGCATCCGTTCGGCCATCCTGCTGTCATCGGAGGATCCGGCGCGTCGCATCGACGCGGCGCAGAAGCTGGCGCAAAGCAAGCAGGCAAGCACCCGCACCTTGCTGCTCGAACGCATCAAGATCGAAGAAGACGCGAGCGTCAAGGGTAGCCTGCAGATCGCCCTGCGTCAGGTGGAGGATTCGCTGGCCTGGGGTGATCGACTGGGCGCTGTCTTCAGCGGCATCAGCCTGGGCTCCATCCTGCTGCTGGTGGCCTTGGGCCTGGCCATCACCTATGGCTTGATGGGCGTGATCAACATGGCCCATGGCGAGTTGATGATGATCGGAGCCTATGCCACCTACGTGGTGCAGGGTGTTTTCCAGAAATGGTTTCCCGGGGCCTTCGATTGGTACCTGATGGCGGCCGTGCCGGTCGCGTTCCTGGCATCGGCGCTGATGGGTGCTGCGCTTGAGCGCAGCGTGATCCGCTTCCTGTACGGGCGGCCACTTGAAACCCTGCTGGCCACCTGGGGCATCAGCCTGATGCTGATGCAATTGGTGCGCAGCATTTTCGGTGCGCAGAACGTTGCGGTCGAAAACCCCAAATGGATGAGTGGTGGCATCGAGGTCTTGGGCAACCTGCAACTGCCGTGGAACCGGATCATCATCATCGCCTTTGCGGCGGCCGTGCTCCTGGGCATGGCGATGCTGATCAGCCGCACGCGCATGGGCCTGTTCATCCGTGGTGTGACGCAGAACCGGCCGATCGCGTCCTGCATGGGCGTGCACACGGCGCGTGTGGACACCATGGCGTTTGCCTTGGGTTCGGGCATCGCGGGCCTGGCCGGTTGCGCCCTCAGCCAGATCGGCAATGTGGGCCCTGACCTGGGTCAGAGCTACATCGTCGATTCGTTCATGGTGGTGGTGCTGGGTGGTGTGGGCCAACTGGCCGGTACCGTCTACGCCGCCATGGGCCTGGGGGTGATGACAAAATTTCTGGAAGGCTGGTCCGGTGCCGTGCTGGCCAAGATCTTCGTGCTGGTGCTCATCGTGGTGTTCATCCAGAAGCGTCCCCAGGGCATCTTTGCCGTGCGCGGCCGGAGTGCCGAGGCATGAAATCAAACCCCCACGCACCACCGCTGCACGGGTCGCTGCCCCCCGAGGGGGCGCTCGCCGACTCGGGGCGGCCTGGCGCGGGCTCGGCCGCTGCGTCGATCATCTTTCCGCCAAAGCCGGTCATTCTGTCGCGCGGGGGCTGGTCGGCGCTGGTTGTGGCGCTGATCCTGGTGTGCGGGGTGGCGCCGCTGCTCAACCTCGTGGTGCCCAGGGACAGTGTGTTCCACATGAGCGACTATGCCGTTGCGCTCACGGCAAAGATCATGTGCTACGCCATCTGTGCGCTGGCCATGGACCTCATCTGGGGCTATACCGGCATCCTGTCGCTGGGTCACGGCCTGTTCTTTGCGCTGGGAGGGTATGCCATGGGCATGTACCTCATGCGCCAGATCGGGCGCGATGGCAACTACAAGAGTGATCTGCCTGATTTCATGGTGTTTCTGGACTGGAAGGAACTGCCCTGGCATTGGGCGTTGTCCGACAGTTTTGTGGCCACCCTGATCCTGGTGGTGGTGGTGCCTGGCGTGGTGGCCTTTGTGTTTGGCTACTTTGCCTTCCGTTCGCGCATCAAGGGGGTCTACTTCTCGATCATCACGCAGGCCTTGACCTTCGCGGCGATGCTGCTTTTCTTTCGCAACGAAACCGGCTTTGGTGGCAACAATGGCTTTACCGACTTCAAGCGGATCCTGGGGATTGCCATCGCGGTACCGACCACGCGGATGGTGCTGTTTGTGCTCACCGGGCTGACCCTTGTGGGCTTCTTTCTGCTGGCCCGCTGGCTGGTGGCGTCCAAGTTCGGTCGGGTGCTGCAGGCGATCCGCGATGGCGAAAGCCGCGTGATGTTCAGCGGGTACTCGTCCCTGCCGTTCAAGCTCACCATCTGGACCCTGTCGGCCGTGATGTGTGGCGTGGCCGGAGCACTCTATGTGCCGCAGGTCGGCATCATCAATCCCAGCGAAATGAGCCCGGCCAATTCCATCGAAATCGCGATCTGGGCGGCCGTGGGTGGACGAGCCACCCTCATCGGTCCGATCATCGGCGCGTTCATCGTCAATGGCGCCAAGAGCTGGCTCACGGTGGTGGCGCCCGAGTACTGGCTGTACTTCCTGGGCGCCTTGTTCATCGTGGTGACCTTGTTCCTGCCCAATGGCGTCGTGGGCCTGTTC
>CAYNWR010000366.1:0-3203 GCA_964400915.1 uncultured Burkholderiaceae bacterium | reverse complement strand
GCGCCTGCACGGCTTGAGCGGATCTGACAGATCGCCAGGACTGTGCGAGGGGCTACCGGGGAGGTTCACTCGAGACGGGAGGAAAGCCGCAAGAATCAGGGGTTTCCTGGCGGAGTGAGAGGGATTCGAACCCTCGATGCAGGTTTTGCCCACATACTCCCTTAGCAGGGGAGCACCTTCGGCCACTCGGTCATCACTCCGCGTTGCTTGAACGCAGGGCGCGGATTATCGCATGACCGCTCGCGCCAGAGGCCTTGTGGGGCTCAGGCCAGCAGCTCGCCCACCCAGCGCAGGCGCTCGACCAACCACCAAACGCCCAGCCCACCGACGGCGGCTGAACCGCCTCGCAGTGCCCAGCGTGCATACCAGCCGTTGTCCTCGCGCACGCGGCGCAGTGCCAGCAAGACCGCCAGCGTGACGGCCACGATCACCACCTGGCCGAACTCGATACCCAGGTTGAACTGCAGCAGCGCCCAAAAAAAGCTGGCGGTGGGCAGACCGCCCATCTCGTCCAGGGCACCGGCAAAGCCCATTCCGTGAATCAGGCCGAAGAAGAAAGTGACGAAGACCCTTGGCAGCCGAAAGAAAGGGCGCACGTTGTCGACGGCGGTGGCCACGATGGTTGCCGCAATCAAGGGCTCGACGACCTTGGACGAAATCACCAACCCATGCAGGCTGGCCAAGGCCAGGGTGACCGAATGGGCCACGGTGAACATGGTGACCAGGCCGAGCACCGGCCACAGGGCCTGTTGGGGTCGTTCGATGGCGCGCCAAGGTGCATTGCCTGGTTTGGAGCCGCTGCGGCCGACGGCGGGCAACAGCAGACAGATCAGAAACAGCACGTGGTCCAGTCCACCCACGATGCGGTGGATGCCTTCCCGAAAGAAACCGGACGGGAGAACAGCCGCGCGGTCGGATGCGGGCGTGGTCATGCCGGCATCGCCGGTCAAGGCTTCGGGGGGCATGGCTGCCGCAGAGGGCTGTGGGTGTGTTGGCCGTATCAGTTGCTGCGGGTCGAGCTGGGCCAGCGTTGGCTCGCCATTCTTCAGATCGTCGCGCACGATCAGGCGAAGGTTTGGGCTTTCCTGCGCCGCAAGCGTGTAACCCACGTTGTTGAGCATCGGTTGTGCAGGCGGCTGGCAGCGGGCCACCCCGCTGCCAGGCACATCGGTGCCATCGCTGCGACGGCCAAGCGGCAGGCTCATGGGTGCCCGCTCGCAGCCGCCCCACGTCATCAGATCGCGCGGCACCAGACCTTCAATCGCTGAGCGAGCCGATTTGACCTCGCCCCAGGTCACGGCGTCGTTGCGATCTTGATTGACGTAGCACAGCAGCAGGGTGCCAGCCAGCACAGCGCCGCGCAAGCATCGCACCGCGCTACGCCGCTGCGTCACCTCGTCATCGCGCGGCGACACCAAAAAGCTCGGTCGGTTGACAACGGGCGCCAGCCGGGCAACGGGGTGCGTGCAGATCACCTGGCTGGCATGGGCGGGCAATGGGCTTGTTGGGATGGGTACACACGCCAAGACCACCAGGATCTACGTGCCGCGCGTCAGGCGCAGCGCCGCCACCTGCCGCACCAGCACCGGCACCACCAATGCCGCGCCCGCGAGGGTGGGGGCCAGGCCCGGTGCAATCAGCAGCAGGGCCGAGGCCACACACAGCAGCACCTCCCAGGTCTTGAGCTCGACCAGCAGGAAGCGGCTCAAAGCGGCGGCCAACACCGTGATGCCCAGGATGCAGCCCGTGAAGGTGACGACAAAATCACCCCAGGTGAAGCCCTTGGCCACCAGCAGCAGCGAGGGGCTGAAGACGAACACGAAGGGCACCAAGGCCTTGGCCAGGCCCAGGCGGAAGGCGATGTTGCCGGTCTTGAATGGATCGCTGCCAGCCATACCCGCCGCTGCGTAGGCGGCCAGCGCCACCGGGGGCGTGATGTCGGCCAGCACGCCGTAGTAGAAGACGAAGAAGTGCGCCACCAGTGGCTCTACCCCCAGTTGGACCAGCGTGGGCGCCGCCACTGTCACCATGATGATGTAGTTGGCCGTGGTCGGTATCCCGCACCCCATCAGGATGCAGACCAGGCCCGTCATGACCAGAGCGCACAACAGCGTCAGTCCTTTGACGGACATCAGCGACTCGGGGATCACCATCGACACCACGCCTGCGATGGACTGAGCGGCCCCAGTGATGATGAAGCTGACCTTGAAGCCCACGCCGGTGAGCGTGACCGCGCCGATGACGATGCCGACCGTGGCTGCGGCGGCCCCTACGGCCAGGGCGTACTTGGCGCCGGTCTCAAAGGCCTCCACCAGCACGGGCAGGCGGATGCGGCCCTGGATGCGCAGCAAGCGCACGCCGACGACGGTGCCCACGGCGCCCAGCACAAACAGCCCCACCTTGACGGACTCGTCAAACCCGCCAAAGGCAATGAGCACCAACACGGCATGGGCCAGGCCCAGCAAGGTCCAGTGCGGCAGGCGGTTGCCCGCCATGGCAGTGCACACCCCCACGATGGCACACGAGCTGATGCCCACAAAGGCTGCCAGGTAGGGCGTGCGCCCGCTCACCAGGATGGTGATGAGCAGCACCAGCGGAATCAGGGTGGGCCAGCGCTGCTGCAGGCTTTGCTTCAGGCGCGGCATCTCTTCTTCGGTCAGGCCGCGCAGGCCGTAGCGCTTGGCCTCGAAATGCACCTGCATGAACACACCGAAGAAATGCATGAATGCCGGGATGGCCGCTGCGGCGATGATGGTCTGGTAGGGCACCGAGAGGAACTCGATCATCAAGAACGCCGCTGCCCCCAGAACGGGTGGCGTGATCTGACCGCCCGTGGACGCCGCAGCCTCCACAGCGCCCGCAAATTCACGGCGGTAGCCCACTCGGATCATCGCAGGGATGGTGAGCGAGCCCACCGTCACCGCGTTCGCCACCGATGAGCCCGACAACATGCCGAACATGGCCGAGCCGAACACGCTGACCTTGGCCGGCCCGCCGGCGTAGCGGCCGGCCACGCTGGATGCGATGTCGAGAAACAACTGGCCCAGTCCGATGCGGGTGGCCAGCACACCAAAGAGCACGAAATGGAACACGTAGGTGGCCACCACCCCTACAGCCACGCCGTAGATGCCCTGGCTGGTGAGGTACTGGTGGTTGACGAACTGCGACCAACTGGACCCGGCGTGCTGCAGCAAGCACGGAAA
>CAYNWR010000365.1:0-3203 GCA_964400915.1 uncultured Burkholderiaceae bacterium | reverse complement strand
TTTGAACAAAATCCGCCGGTAGCGAGCGTCATCTGGTCACAGTTAGCTATTGTTTCTGAAGTAACTGGCGCTAACGTCAACACCCGCTCCCGCACCAGCGTCTGTCCCCGCTTTCACTTTCCTCAAGCCCGACCTCTCCCCACGGCGCCGGGGTGGGTGGCGGACCTGGCTTGGGTCAGGGAGGCGCGCGGTTCTGTCCTTGAATCACTCATAAAACCGACCCGACTCGATCGGGGCGGTTTTCGACCTCGCGCGTGTTCCCTGACCCAAACAGCAGCCGCCACCCACTGCGGCGCCGTGCGGGTACAAGCTTCGGCGCAGTGAGAGCTTGGGCGTCGACCACCGTGAAGGCGATTCAGGGACCTACCGGGCATCCTGCCTGCTGCATGGCAGACGCCTGGGTGCCCAGGTCCAGCAGGTTGGCACCGGCCAGGAAGTACAGGCGCGGATTCAGCCGCGAAAAGCCCAGGTAGGCGCCGCTGGCGCTGTAGTAGCGGTAGGCGTAGTCCAAGGTGGCCTCGGTGTGGGCCGTCGGCGCCAGGATGTCCGCAAAACTGCGCTCGGCCCAGGAAAAGAAGCATTCGATCGGCGCCACCGCACGGACCGCAGCCCGCGCATCGAGCATCCCCGATCCACACTGCGTGGCGGTGCAGTTGCACTGCCCCGACCGCGATCCCGTGCGAATCGTCTGCGGACAGGTGGGAAGATCGGCTTCGCGGGGAAACGCGCGCGCGGTCTGGCGCAGGGTGGACACCACTTGGGCGGGTGTCAATTGCGGGTTGGCGCCCAACATGAGCGAAGCCACGGCCGCGACCATGGGCGCCGAAAAACTGGTGCCAACGTTGGCGTCCTGCTGGGTCGTGTAGCCCGACGTCAATGGAACCGTGGAACCCAGATTGGTCGTGGTGTCGATCGAATACAGGCATGGGTCGTTGGCGCCATCGAGCACGCAGTTGCCGGCCGGTGCGCTGATGGCCACCTCGGGGCCGAAACTGCTGTAGCCCACCTTCGAGCCTGTGTGCCGCAAGCCGCCCACAGCCAGTGCGCCTGCGCAATTGGCGGGACTGCCGACACTGCCACCCTCATTGCCAGCCGACACCACCACCACAACGCCCTTGGCCGTGAGTTCGTCGATGGTTTCCTGCTCGGTGATGGAACACGAGCCCAAGCCACCCAGACTCAGGTTGATCACGCGGGCCGGGTTGGGATTGGCGGCCACGCCAGGCACGTCAAGCCCGCCTGCCCAACGCATGCCGGCCACGATGTCCGAGGTCAGTCCCCCACAGCGCCCCAGCACACGGATCGGCAGAATGCGCGCCGACCAATCAATGCCCACCATGCCGACACCGTTGTTGGCGGCGGCCCCGATGATGCCCGCCACCCGGGTCCCATGCCAGGAACTGTCCTGCACCCCACAGCCACCCAGCCCGTTGGAAGGGTCACCCACCGTGGCCGCGTCCAACCAATCGCCAGGGTCGGCAGCATCAGCGTCTCGGCCATCACCGTCGTTGGCGGTGACAAAGCGGCCCGGCCCGTCTTCGGAAACAAAGTCATAACCGGGCAACAAGCGCCCGCCGACGACACTGCGGCCCAGATCCGGGTGCTCGAAACGAACGCCGGTGTCCAGCACCGCAACAACCGTCGAGGCGTGGCCCCGTTCAACCTGCCAGGCGCCGACGGCATCGATGGCCGAAGGCGCCTCGGCCGTCGGTGCCTTCAGGTGCCATTGGCCAGACGTCTGGATGCTGTTGTAGGCCTTGTCGGAAAAGCCGGGATCGTTGGGCAGCACATGGGGAAAGCGCCGGCCGTCGGCTTCAATGGATTCGATGCTGGGGTCTGCCGCAGCCAATGCAGCGATTGCGGCACGGCCGCGCACGCCAGACATGGGCGATCCATCGGCCAGGGATACCCGCACGGCCAATCGCTGTGGTGAGAGCACGCGCACCAATCGGGCCTGCACACCGTGGGCCTGGACAGCGGCAGCCTGTGACAGCGCTGCGATCCGCTGCCTCGCTAGGTCCACGGGCGCCGTGTCAGCTGCCGCGCTGTCCCTGGCGGACAGCGCACTGGCGCGCAGGCTGGCCGCAGCCCTGAACTTGATGATCCAGCGCGCGGAGTCGGCCACGGACGCATCGACCAAAACCTGGGCCTGCGCTGGCAAACGCCGAACCGGTTCACGCTCGGCATGAGCGGGCGCGGCCAGCAGGCCAGCTACAAAAAAAATGATGCGCAAGGGTTTCATCAGGACACTCTTGGCCTGCCGGCCCAGCGGGTGCGCGGGCTGCGGCGTGCAGGCATGTTCAACCCCCCCATTGTCCGCCGCTGTCAGCGCGAGACTGTGACGGCAATGTGTCCAGATGTCCAAAAGTGCACTATTTGGGCATCGCCTCGACAGCCGTCACCACGTAGGCCCCTTGTTGCTGCTGGGCGCTGAAACGAATCTTCTCGCCGGCAACCAGCTTGTCCAGCAGGCTGACGTCCTTGACCTGAAAGACCATGGTCATGGCGGGCATGTCCAGGGATTGGATGGGCCCATGCTTGAGCGTGACCTTGCGCGCGTCCCGATCGACCTTGCGGACTTCTGCCTCGGCCATGTCCGTGGACTGGGCCAGGGCGATCGAAGTTGCGCCGCCAGCGGCAATCAACAGGGCGATGAGAAGTTTGTTCATGCTGGTTTCCTTGAGATGTGAAATGAACAGGCCATGCAAGGATCGAGTCGCCGTGACGATCAACTTGCCCACCATGCCCGTCAGATGGTGACCGGCGACCAGGCAGGCAAATTCAAACGCGTGCCACCATGAGCCCGGGCTCCTACGGCGACAAGGGGCAAGGGCACCAAGCCCTTGCGGGTGATCGTTCGTTGCTTCATGAGGCCTCTGCCGTTCAATGTTTGTGGGGGGCGGGCTTGCGCGCGTTCATGTTCATGGAAGGCGGCTGTGGGTTGTGCAGGCCAGGAACCACCCCGTTGTTGGATGCCACCTCCGACTGAAATCGCGCCGGTTCGGCCAGGGGTCCGGTCCACTCGAATGCCTGGGTGCCCGCGGGCTGCTGGTACCAGCCTGGGTCCTGGTAATTGCCGGGCTTTTGATCGCGCCGAACCTTGAGCGTCGTGAACATCCCGCCCATCTCGATGGGCCCCATGGGGCCAGTGCCAGTCATCATGGGAAAGGTGTTGTCGGGCAGGGGCATCTCCATCTCGCCCA
>CAYNWR010000364.1:0-3235 GCA_964400915.1 uncultured Burkholderiaceae bacterium | reverse complement strand
GCTGCTCTCAGGTTCATTTTTAGCCCTGGCGAGCGCCACATCTTGATCGGTTGCTATCGTCTTAGATCTATTGACCGGTGCATCGTTCAGCAGGACCCAGTCCCCGTTGCTGCCCCGCCGCAAGCCGGCGCGCACGCCCGACACGCGCAATTCGGACAGATCAACGGTGCGGCGCGCCCAATCGATTCCGCTCATGTCCACAAGAACTCGTTCAGACACCACGACCTCGGCGCCCTGCGTGTCGGTCAGCTCGAACTGGCGCAGTTCCAACCGGCCGCCCAGTTTGAGCTCCGTCTGCAAGGCAGAACCCATGGTTGCCGGCGCTGCCACCGAGGGTGGCACCTGGGATGCCGACACCGGCGGGACAGCCGCGCGTGGCTGCGCGTGGCGCAGTTCCACCGCCAGGTCCAGGCGCCCCTTGCGCGGAAGCAGTCCCAGTTCCTGAGGCACATAGGCTGCGTAGGCGGACAGGTCAATGTCTTTCGCCTCGATTCGGGCAAGCGTGCGGGCTGTGGCGGCAAATGGCGTGACGTGCGCCTGGGTGTCGAAATCGCTGCCATTGAGTCGAAATGCCAGTCGCGGGGTCAAGGGCTCGTCACGGTGCGCATCGTGGCTGCTGACGAACGGCAGCACCAACTCGATGTTTTCGACAAGATGCACGCTTGCTGTCGAGTCGTCACGAACCTCGACGCGCCCCCCCACCACCCGCAGGTCCCGCAACTCAAATCGCGGCGGCGGCCCGGCTGACGCGTCTGGCTTGGCGTGATGGCTCAACAAGTCAATCACATTCCAGCGCCCACCGCCCAGGTGATGAAGGCGAAGCACCGGAGACTGCAGCACCAATTCATCGACCACGAGCGAACCGGTCCACACGCTGCGCCAGGCCAGGTCGACCTGCGCATTCGCCAGTTCGACAAAAGGCGGTTCGTCTGCCCGGACGCCACCAACGCGCAGGCCCTCCAGGTCGAACGTCAAAGACCAAGGGTGCCAGCGCAGGGCCGTCAATTGCACCGGACGCCCCAGGGCCTCGCTGGCCGAGGACTCAATGGACGGGCGCAGGATGGGCGGAACAGCCAGGACCAGCACAATGCCGAACACGACCAGCAAGCCCGCCATCCACAAGGCTGCCCGCCTCCCACGGGGAGACATGGCTGCTTGCTGGGTAGCGGCCACAGGGCCGTTGGGCGCAGGGGAAGGGTTGGGCGCTGTCATGACGATTTGCAAGTGTGCCTCAGCCCCACAGTCCGGGCCGCCCAAACAAGAAAGCCCGATGGGGCTGAACGTCCCACCGGGCTTGACGGCTGACATCAAAGTCCATGCCGTCTGGAGGCGTTGCTCGAGAGATTGAAGTCTCGGCAGACGCCGAAGGCAATGGATTGCCTTCTTTTGGGGCCTTCGGCACCGCCCCCAAAGGGGCCGTACCGTTGGCCAATGCCGATCCATCGATCGACCCGTCCAGCGTATCGCCGCAGCCGGCGTGCCGCCATTTGTTTTTGGCAATCGCCGAGCCACCTGCGGTTGCCTGCCTTGCCTTGACAAAGCCTGCGTTCCCAAAAAGCGGATGTCCTTGAGCCCCAGGCCAGCACGCGGCTCCCTCGCGTGGTCCGCGCTGGTGGACTTGCATCCGCCCCACTCGCACTCGCCAGCGTCGTGTGAGCAGGCCCTAGACCAATCGCTCAAAAACCACCTGAATGCGTGTTTGATACGCCAAAACACCGCATATTCGAAAGAAAAGGAATAACAAATGCGTTCTTTATTATTGACAAGCATGATTCGATCTCTAGAATTCGCGGCAGTCTCACTTGCTAGGTACTAACCCTAGACGCTGCCACTTCAGGCGAAACCAAAGGGCGCTCGACACGTTCGAACGCCCGTAGCCGATCCGCCATCCACGCGATGCGTCGGTACACCCAGCGACCTTCGGGCCGTATTGGAGAAAGGAATCGAAATGACGACAGCGATCTTGCGTGCGCTTCGAGCAACGGGATCTCAAAAGGCCAGCAGTGCCATCTCGGTCATGCTGGCATGGTCGGGCCGCGGCCTGGCGATGCTGGGTTTGTCGGTCCTGCTGTTGGTCGGCACCCTGGCTGCCCATCCGGACCTGCGCCGCGACCTCGAACAACTGGCCGTCTCCTGGCTCGCCGAGCGGCAATCCGCCGCCTTCGCTGGCGACGACAGCAACCCCGTGGAAACGGTGGAGCGCATCGGCGCCATCAATCCGAGGGCTTTGCCGGAGCCCCAGGCGCGTGTGTCGCACTGGCTCAGCCGCAAGTACCGGGTCGCGCCCGAACCGGTGGCCGCCCTGGTGGCCGAAGCGTGGAGCCTGGGCGACCGGCTCAAACTCGATCCGCACCTGATCCTGGCGGTGGCCGCGATCGAGTCCGGCTTCAATCCTTTTGCACAAAGCCCAATGGGCGCTCAAGGGCTGATGCAGGTCATGACACGTATTCACGCCGACAAATACCTCGGGTTTGGCGGTGTCCACGCGGCTTTTGATCCCATCAGCAATCTGCGGGTGGGCGTTGCGATCCTGCAGAACACCATCGCCCGCGCCGGCTCGACCGAGGGTGGTCTTCGGCTGTACGTGGGCGCAGCACCCGGCGAGGACGATGGCGGTTACGCGGCCAAGGTGCTGGCCGAGCGCCAACGCATCGCCCAGGTTTCGCAGACGCTGGAGTTGGCAACACGCAAGGGCGCGCCGGGCCTGAGCTGAGCCTGCGCTAAATTCGGTGTTTCGCCGTCCGGCGCACCGGACGCCCAATCCGGCCGACAGGCCATCTTCAGCTCCAGCCATGTACTCCAAGAACGTCCTGGTCGAACAGACCGATCCCGAACTGTGGTCCGCCATTTGCGCCGAAGTGCAGCGGCAGGAAGACCACATCGAACTCATCGCCAGCGAAAACTACGCCTCCCCTGCGGTGATGGCCGCGCAGGGCACGGTTCTCACCAACAAATACGCAGAGGGCTATCCCGGCAAGCGCTATTACGGCGGCTGCGAAAACGTCGATGTGGCTGAGCGGCTGGCCATTCAGCGCCTGAAAGCGCTGTTTGGGGCCGAGGCCCATGGCTGGGCTGCCAATGTGCAGGCGCATTGCGGTGCCTCCGCCAACGAGGCCGTGTTCCTGGCCTTCCTGAAGCCGGGCGACACCATCATGGGCATGAGCCTGGCCGAGGGCGGGCACCTGACCCACGGCATGGCCCTCAACATGAGCGGCAAATGGTTCAAGGTGGTCTC
>CAYNWR010000363.1:0-3250 GCA_964400915.1 uncultured Burkholderiaceae bacterium | reverse complement strand
CTGCAGCTGCGCGAGGACAACGCCGATCTGCGCCTGACAGAAACCGGCCGGCGCCTGGGCCTGGTGGACGACCTGCGTTGGGCTGCTTTTTGCCGCAAGCGTGACGCGGTTTCACGTGAAACCGAGCGGCTCAAGTCCACCTGGATCAACCCCCGCCTGGTCGAACAGGCTCGGGCAGAGGCCGAGGTGGAGCGCGTCCTGGGCAAGGGCCTGGAACACGAATACCCGCTGTTCGAACTGCTGCGCCGGCCGGCCGTGCGCTGGTCCGAGCTGCGGAGCCTGGAGGCGCTGGTGCTGGGTGCGCGCAGCCAGAGTTCGGTGGCGAGCCCCGAAGCCGGCGCCGACCCAGCCGACATGGTTTCACGTGAAACCGAGAATGACCTGGACGAGGCGGTGATCGAACAGCTTGAGATCTCGGCCAAATACGCGGGCTACATCACCCGGCAACAGGAGGACATCGAGCGGGCGGCGCACCACGAGCGCATGCAACTGCCGCCGGACATCGACTACAGCCGTGTTTCGGCTTTGTCGATCGAGGTGCGCCAAAAGCTGCAGCGCCAACGTCCCCAAACCCTGGGGCAGGCCTCGCGCATATCGGGCGTGACGCCTGCGGCCATTTCCCTGCTGCTTGTGCATCTGAAGAAGTCGGGGTATCGAGTGGGCTCCGAGGAGCCGTCTGAGGCGGCCGGCCGCGTGGCCGATTCCAGTCTTGGCGAGCAGCGGGCAGCGTGATGGCGCCGCCGACCGAGCCGACGCCCGACGCCTCCACCGCCGACCCCGATGCCCTGCGCCTCGCCAGCGCGGCGAAGGACTTGGGCATCGCCCTCACGCAGGATCAGGTGCACAAGCTGTTGGCGTATCGGGCGCTGCTGCTGCGCTGGAACCGGGTGCACAACCTGACTGCCTTGCGCACGCCAGACGAGGCGCTGACCCATCACCTCTTCGATTGCCTGGCCGTGGTGCCACCCTTGCTGCGGC
This sequence comes from uncultured Burkholderiaceae bacterium, assembly GCA_964400915.1. Classification (GTDB taxonomy): domain Bacteria; phylum Pseudomonadota; class Gammaproteobacteria; order Burkholderiales; family Burkholderiaceae_C; genus CAYNWR01. The sequence continues at coordinate 2,272 of CAYNWR010000363.1, read as the reverse complement.
ATGTGGCCGGCATGGCCTGGCAATCGGATGGCGCCGAAGCGGAACAAGCCCAGGGCACCGCGCGCCCGACGCGCTTGCCGGTGCTGGACGTGGGCGCCGGCGGCGGACTGCCCGGCGTGGTGATCGCCGCGACCTGCCCCCAAGTGGTGCAGGTGACCTGTGTCGACAGCGTGGCCAAGAAGATGGCCTTTGTGCATCAGGTGGCGGCCCAACTGCAATTGACCAACCTGTCGGCGCAACATCGACGGATCGAATCCCTGCGAGTGCCCACCTTTGCGCTGATCACGAGCCGCGCCTTCGCCGCGCTGGCCGACTTTGTCCGCCTGACCGAGCCCTGCCTGCAACCCGGCGGCGTGTGGATGGCCATGAAGGGCAGGGTGCCCGATGAAGAAATGGCCGCGCTGCCGCCCGGCATCGACGTGTTTCACGTGGAACCATTGACCGTTCCGGGTCTGGCGGCGCAACGCTGCATCGTCTGGATGCGCCGCAAGCCCGCCCGCGGGACAAGCTGACCGGCCAGACGCGCGGGCGTCACCGAGCCAATGAACTGGGCGTGGCCATCGGCGCGAATATGGCCCGGCGGTACACTCCAGCACGAGCAGCGCGCTGGATGCGCGGCTTGCCAATCTCCATCAGAGCCCACGCTTCTCAGCCATCGAGCCACCCCATGTTTGGCATCACCGACTACGGCCAATATTGCCTGGCCATTCTGATCTTCCTCCTGGTCCCGGGCCCGGGCAATCTGGCGCTGATCACTTCCACCACCAAGGGCGGGTTCAAGGGGGGCGTCGGCTCCATCCTGGGGGTGATGGCGGGCGATCAGGTGCTGATGTGGGCGGCCATTGCAGGCGTCGCGGCGGTGATGGCCGCCTATCCGCGCGCCTTCGAACTGGTGCAATGGCTGGGCGCCGCCTACCTGGCCTGGTTGGGCCTGAAGATGCTGCTGGCCAAGCCGGGTGATGCGCCGGTGCTGGACATCAAGCCGCGCCACTATTTTCAGCAGTCGCTGATGATCACCTTGCTCAACCCCAAGGCCATCGTGTTCTACATGGCCTTCTTTCCCTTGTTCATCAATCCCACCCAGCATCAGGGCATGACCACGTATCTGGCCATGACCTTCACCTCGTCGCTGATCATGGGCCTGTATGGCTTGTGCAGTGTGGGGCTCACCTTCTTTCTGGCCGAGCGCTTTCGCGCCAACCCCGTGCTGGGCCGGGCACTGGAAAAGCTGGCGGGTGTGTTCCTCATCGGCTTTGGTGTGAAACTGGCCATCAGCAAATAGGCCAGCGCCCAGCCGCAATTCCAATCATCCATCCGCATGAGCTCCACACTCGCAACGATCGCTGTTCTGCAATGGCTGATCCTGCTCACCCCGGGCCCCAATGTGCTGCTGGTGTCGCACCTGGCGGCCAGCGGCCAGCGCCAAGCGGCCTACCTGGCGGGTCTTGGCATCACGGCCGTGGCCATGCTCTGGGCCCTGCTGGCCTTGCTGGGTATTCAGGCCCTGTTTGCGGCACAGCCCGGGTTGCGCTGGGGCGTGCAGGTGTTGGGGGGCCTGTACCTGGCGCGCATGGCCTGGCGCATGTGGCGCGCCGCACCCGCGCGAGGTGAAGCCGCCAAGGGACAGGGCGTGAATCCATTGGCGCCATGGTCGGCCCTGCAGACAGGCGTGATCACCAACCTGCTCAATCCCAAGTCGGCGCTGTTTTACAGCAGTGTGTTTGCAGCGGCCTTGCCGGTTCAGGCAAGTGCCTTGGAAAGTGCGACGGTCGTGCTGTTTGTCGGCGCCAATGCACTGATCTGGCACGCGTTTCTGGCTGGGGTGTTCTCCCGGCCGCGCGCGCAGGCGGCCTATGCGCGGCAACAGCGCGCCCTCACCCGCGTGGCGGCTGTGTGCTTTGGATTCTTTGCGGCCCGCCTCCTCGGCGGCGGCCTGCGTGAGGCGTGGGCGGCCACCCGATGACCCGCATCTTCTGCATCGCCAACCAGAAAGGCGGCGTTGGCAAGACGACCGCAGCGGTCAACCTGGCGGCTGGCCTGGCCAAGCTGGGCCAGCGTGTGCTGCTCGTCGACCTGGACCCACAAGGCAATGCCACGATGGGCTCGGGCATCGACAAGCGAAAGCTGGCCCACACCGTGTACGACGTGCTGCTGGAATCGGCTTCGGTGGCCGAGGCGCGGGTGCGCAGCGAGGCGTGTGGCTACGACGTGCTGGGCGCCAACCGCGACCTCGCCGGCGCCGAGGTGGAGCTGGTGGACGTCGAGCGGCGCG
>CAYNWR010000362.1:0-3269 GCA_964400915.1 uncultured Burkholderiaceae bacterium | reverse complement strand
GGCGCACCTTCATCATGCCGGGTCAGGCGGTGCGCAAGAAATCGGTGCGTCAGAAGCTCAACGTGATCGCCTCCGAGTTCCGCGGGCGCAATGTGCTGCTGGTGGACGATTCGATCGTGCGCGGAACCACCAGCCGCGAGATCGTCCAGATGGCCCGCGAGGCCGGTGCGCGCCGTGTGTACATGGCCAGTGCGGCGCCTCCAGTGCGCTTTCCCAATGTGTACGGGATTGACATGCCCACCCGCGAGGAACTTGTCGCGGCCGGCCGGACGGTGGACGAGGTGCGGGCCGCCATCGGATGCGACGCCTTGATCTACCAGGACATCGACGGCATGTTGCGAGCCATCGGCGCGCTCAACCCCCGACTGGATGGTTTTGACGCCTCGTGTTTTGACGGCGTCTATGTGGCCGGAACCATGGAGCCTGCGCCGGCCGGGCAAGCCGAACGCAACGCCACGGGGGTGTTGCGGGACATGAACGACGAATCGGCGGCCATGGCCGCATCACAGGACGACGCAACGTGAGCCAATCACCCCTGCCCAAGGGCCTGCACATCGACACGCTGGCGGTGCGCGCGGCGGTCGAGCGAAGCCAGTGGGGCGAGAATTCCGAGGCCCTGTACCTCACCAGCGGCTATGTGCAGGACAGCGCCGAGCAATCGGCACGCCGCTTTGCCGGTGAAGAAGACGGGTACACCTACGGGCGCACCAGCAACCCGACCGTCACGTCGATGGAAATGCGACTGGCAGCGATGGAAGGCACCGAGGCGGCGATCGCCACCTCGTCGGGCATGGCGGCCGTGATGCTGATGTGTTTCAGTCTGCTGCGAGCGGGTGACCACGTGGTTTTTTCCCAATCGATGTTCGGATCGACCATCAAGCTCATCGGCAGCGAGTTCGCGCGTTTTGGCGTCGAGTCCAGCATCGTGCCGCAGACGGACCTAGACGCCTGGCGCGGCGCGATGCGCCCGAGCACCAAGCTGCTGTTTGCCGAAACCCCGACAAATCCGCTCACCGAGGTGTGTGACATCGCCGCATTGGCAGACATCGCACACCGGGGGGGCGCACTGCTGGCCGTCGACAACTGCTTTGCCACGCCCGCCTTGCAACGCCCGGTCGAATACGGTGCCGACATCGTCATGCATTCGGGCACCAAGTTCCTGGATGGGCAGGGCCGGGTGATGGCCGGTGCCTTGTGCGCGCCGCGTGCGATGGTGATCGAGAAGTTTCTGCCCGTGCAGAAGAACGCCGGCATGATCCTCTCGCCATTCAACGCCTGGGTGGTGCTCAAGGGCCTGGAAACCCTGGGCCTGCGGCTGCGGGCCCAGAGCGAGGCCACCCTGGCGGTGGCGCACTGGCTGCAGGCCCATCCCGCTGTGGACCGGGTCCACTACCCGGGATTGACAAGCCATCCCCAGCATGAACTGGCCATGCGCCAGATGGGCGGTCTGGGTGGCGCTGTGTTGTCGTTTGATGTGAAGGCTGGTACACCCGAACAGGCACGCGCCCGGGCTTTTCATGTGCTCGATTCGCTGCAGGTGCTGTCGCTGTGCACCAACCTGGGCGACACCAAGTGCCTGCTCACCCATCCGGCCAGCACCTCGCACGGCAAGCTCAGCGAGGCCCAGCGCCAGGCCGCTGGCATCGGTCAGGGCCTGGTGCGCATGGCCGTTGGCCTGGAGCACTTCGACGACATCGCGGCCGATCTGTCGCGCGGCCTTGACACCTTGCCATGACACCAACGACCACCACGCGGACCCGCTTTGCCCCGTCGCCCACCGGATTCATCCACCTGGGCAATATCCGTTCGGCCTTGTATCCGTGGGCCTTTGCGCGGTCGACGGGTGGGGTGTTCATCCTGCGCATCGAGGACACCGATGTGGAGCGTTCGTCGCAGGCCGCCGTCGACGTGATCCTGCAGGGCATGCGCTGGTTGGGTCTGGAACCCGACGAAGGCCCGTTCTATCAAATGCAGCGCATGGATCGCTATCGCGAGATGCTGTCACTCATGCGCGAGCAGGGTCTCGTCTATCCCTGTTACATGAGCGTCGCCGAACTGGACGCCCTGCGCGAACGCCAGATGGCGGCCAAGGAAAAGCCTCGCTACGACGGCACCTGGCGGCCCGAGCCTGGCAAGACCCTGCCCCCCGTTCCTGTCGGCATTCAGCCGGTGTGGCGATTCAAGAATCCACTGGATGGCGTGGTGGCCTGGGACGACAAGGTCAAGGGCCGCATTGAGATCGCCAACGCCGAACTCGATGATCTCGTGATCGCACGGCCGGACGGCACGCCCACCTACAACTTCTGTGTGGTGGTGGACGACATCGACATGCGAATCACCCACGTGATCCGTGGCGATGACCATGTCAACAACACTCCGCGCCAGATCAACATCTTTCGTGCCCTGGGTCAGGAGCCACCGGTGTATGCCCACCTGCCCACAGTGCTCAACGAGCATGGCGAGAAGATGAGCAAGCGCGCGGGCGCCAAAGCCGTGACGCAGTACCGCGACGAAGGCTACCTGCCCGACGCGATGGTGAACTACCTTGCGCGCCTGGGCTGGAGCCATGGTGACGACGAAATCTTCTCGCGTGCGCAACTCGTTCAGTGGTTTGACCTGGACCACCTCGGGCGCAGCGCGGCGCAGTTCGACGAGGCCAAGTTGCGCTGGGTGAACGCCCAGCACCTGAAGACACTTGATGGGGGTCAACTCGCCCAGGCCGTCGATCCTTTCGTGCGCGCCCGCGGCATCGAACCCGATGCGCGCCTGCAGGGTCTTGCGCTGCTGTTGCGGGATCGCTGCGACACCCTGGTCGATCTCGCGGATTGGATGGCGCGCTTTTATGTCGACGTGCAGCCAGCGGCGCAAGACCTGGCCACCCACGTCACGCCCCAGGTCCAGGGCGCGCTGGTGTCGCTGCGGGAACGCTTGCGGTCGGTCGCCTGGACGGCGCAGGACATCCAGGCTGCGATCAAGGCCACATTGGCCGAGACGGGCCTGAAGATGCCCCAGTTGGCGATGGCCGTTCGCGTGCTGGTGGTGGGCACCCCTCAGACGCCCTCACTGGATGCGGTGCTGGCCTTGTGCCGGCGCGACGACGTGCTGCGAAAGCTGTCGCTTTGACGAGCCGAGCCAAAATGGACGCCTGGGTTTCAAGCTATAATGCAAGGCTCGACGCGAAACCCAAGTCGCCCGTCGCGCAAGCAGCGGATCCGAGGGGGTATAGCTCAGCTGGGAGAGCGCTTGCATGGCATGCAAGAGGTCAGCGG
>CAYNWR010000361.1:0-3281 GCA_964400915.1 uncultured Burkholderiaceae bacterium | reverse complement strand
GCTGGCTGCCAGTGTCTTGATGGGGCCCGCGCTGATGCCATTCACCCGCACGCTTCGCCCATCGGGCAGGCGTCCCAGCGATTCGGCCAGGTAGCGCACCGAGGCCTCCAGGCTGGCCTTGGCCAGGCCCATGGTGTTGTAGTTGGGCACCGTGCGTTCGGCGCCCAGGTAGGTGAGGGTGAGCAAGGCGGAATTGTCGCGCAGGTAAGGCAGGCCTGCCTTGGCCATGGCAGGAAAGCTGTAGGCGCTGATGTCGTGGGCGATGCGAAAGGCCTCGCGCGAGAGGCCATCGAGAAAGTCGCCGGCAATGGCTTCGCGCGGCGCAAAGCCGATGGCATGCACAAAGCCGTCGAACTGCGGCCAATGCTGCGACAGGTCGGCAAACAGGCGGGCGATCTGCGCGTCGTCACCCACGTCGCAGTCGAATACCAGCGTGGAGCCGAAATCGGCCGCAAACTCGGTAATTCGGTCCTTGAAGCGTTCGCCCACGTAGCTGAAGGCCAGCTCGGCCCCTTCGCGGTGGCAGGCCCGCGCGATGCCGTAGGCGATCGAGCGGTTGGACAACACCCCGGTGATCAACAAACGCTTGCCAGCAAGAAAACCCATGAATCGTCCGCCTTCGCTGCTGCCGTGCAGCCTGAACCGTGAAATTGAATGCAGAATTGTTGCATGAGTGTTGTGGCTGGTTTTGCAAGACCCGTCGCGGGTTCCATGGCGAACACCGCCAGCGCGCGTTTGGGAACCCGCCCGGCCTGTGCCCGCTGGGCCCACTGGGTAGGGCGGGGGCTGCTGGTTGCCGCCTTGCTCCATTCGGGGCTGTCGCATGCGGCCCATGGTTATGCCTTGTGGGGGGATCTCAAGTACGGCCCTGATTTCAAGCACTTCGATTACGTGAACCCGCAGGCGCCCAAGGGCGGCGAACTCGCCCTGGTCAGCAACGTGCGCAGTTCCACGTTCGACAAGTACAACCCGTTCACGGTCAAGGGCAGCGCACCGGCCTACCTGTCGGGGATGATGTTCGATGCCTTGCTGGCGGGGGCGATGGACGAGACGGCCTCTGCCTATGGCCTCCTGGCCGAGGATGTCGAGGTGGCAGCGGACGGGCTGTCAGCCACCTTTCGCTTGCGCGCCGCAGCCCGCTTTCACAACGGCGATCCCGTGCTGGCGGCGGATGTCAAGCACAGCTTCGACACGCTGCTGTCCAAGTACAGCCTGCCGGCCTACAAAACCCTGCTCGAAGACGTCGCGGGCCTGGACGTGATCGACGAGCGCACCGTGCGTTACCGCTTCAAGAAGCCCAACCGCGAGTTGCCGATCACCGTGGGCGGCTTGCCCGTGTTCAGCCGCAAATGGGGCGACGAGAAAGACCCCAAGACCGGCCAGCGCAAGACCTTCGATCAGGTGGTGATGGATATTCCCATCGGCAGCGGCCCCTATCGCATCGGACCGGTGAAGTTCGGCAAGGACATCACCTACGTGCGCGATCCTGGCTACTGGGCGCGTGATCTGCCGGTGCGACGTGGTTCCAACAACTTTGATCGGGTGACGGTCAAGATCTACAAGGACAACACCGCGCGCCTGGAGGCCCTGAAGGCCGGCGAGTTCGACATGATGCGGTTCTTCAGCGCGGGCGATTGGTCGCGTCGTGTGACCGGCCGCAAGTTCAACACGGGTGAACTCGTCAAGGCCGAGTTCAAGCACCGCCTGCCCAGCGGCTTTCAAAGCTACTTCCTCAACACGCGGCGTGAGTTGTTCAAGGACGTGCGCGTGCGCGAGGCCCTGGGCCTGGCCATGGACTACGAGTACATGAACCGCCAGATGTTCTACAACCTCTACCAGCGCAATGTGGGGCTGTTCGGCAACACCGATTGCCAGGCGACGGGTCTGCCGTCGCCCGAGGAGCTCGCGCTGATGGAGCCTGTGAAGGCGCATGTTCCTGCGGCCGCCTTTGGCCCGATGGTCGCCCCGCCGCGCACCGACCAATCGCCCGGCGATCCGCGTGCGCCGGGCTCGCTGCGCGGCAACCTGCTCAAGGCGCGCGAGCTGCTCAAGCAGGCCGGGTGGGAGGTGCGCGACGGCGCCTTGCGCAACGCCGCCGGCAAGGCCTTTGTGTTCGAGTACCTGGACAGCCGCGAAGGCGGGGTGCGCACCTTGGCGCCCTGGATCGCGGCCCTGGAGAAGCTCGGCATCCAGTTGCAGTTCCGCTCGGTCGATTTCGCGCTGTACCAGCAGCGCATCCAGAAATTCGACTTTGACGTCATCACACTCAATGTGCCGGGCTCGCACAGCCCGGGCCAGGAATACGCCGAGATGTTTGGCAGCAAGGCTGCGGACATCGAGGACTCGGGCAACTACACGGGCATCCAGAACGCGGCGGTGGATGCGCTGATTGCGCGCATGGTGGGGGCCAAGAGCAAAGCCGAACTGCTGCCGGCCTGTCGAGCGCTTGAGCGGGTGATCGCCCACAGCCACATCCTGATTCCGCAGTGGACCTCGGGCATCCACTTCATCGCCTACAACGCCTGGAAGCTGGACAAACCCAAGGACATGCCGCCCTATGCCCAAGGCGAAGCCTGGGCCATCGACACCTGGTGGTCGCGCAAGCCCTGAAGGATCGAGCCCCATCCATGTTTGCCTACATCGTCAAGCGCCTGCTGCTCATGATTCCCACGCTGTTGGGGGTGCTGCTGCTGACCTTTGTGGTCATCCAATTCGTGCCCGGCGGGCCGGTGGAGCAGTACCTGGCCGACGCGCGCGCCGGCGTGGCCGGCAGCGGCGCCACGGAATCGGGCGGACTGACCTACCGCGGCGGACAGGGCGTGGACAAGAAGCGCCTGGATGAGATCAAGGCGCTCTACGGTTTTGACAAGCCGGCCCACGAACGCTTCATCCAGATGCTGGGGCAGTTTGCGCGTTTTGACCTGGGCAAGAGTTTCTTTCAGAACAAGCCCGTGAAGGATCTTGTTTTGGAAAAGCTGCCGGTGTCCATCACCCTGGGCCTGTGGACGTTTTTCATCAGCTACGCGGTGGCCGTGCCCCTGGGGGTGGCCAAGGCCGTGCGCGCGGGTTCGCGCTTTGACATCGTCACCACCCTGCTGGTGCTCATCGGCTACGCCATTCCGGGGTTTGTGCTGGGCGTGGCCATGCTTGTCATCTTTGGTGGCCAGTTGCAGTGGTTTCCCTTGCGGGGCCTGACCAGCGCCAACTGGGAAGAGCTGAGCTGGGGCGCGCGCATCGTCGACTACCTGTGGCACATCGCGATGCCGGTCACCGCAATGGTG
>CAYNWR010000360.1:0-3294 GCA_964400915.1 uncultured Burkholderiaceae bacterium | reverse complement strand
CAACGGCAACCAGCAACGCACGGCCCAGGGCACGGCCGGTGGTGTCCCACCCACCGCCTGGAATGGCGGGGATCATCAACATGAGGATGGAGGCGGCATGACCCGCCATCGGGACACCGGCGAGGGCACCAAGGGCCAATACAGAACGCACGAATTCATCACGACGCATCGCAGTCTCCAGACAAAGGGTTGAACAATGGGCGGGATCATCCGCCCTCGGCCTGTCGATTGGCTGTCATCGACACTAGGGAAAGTGCTAGGTTCTGCGCGGCCACCACAGAATTCGCCGGCCACATGAACAGGCCCTAATAATCCCTTCACGATGCGCCTGCTTCTGGTTGAAGACGATCCCGCGATGCAACTGGCGCTGGGCCGGGCCCTCGAACGCCGCGGCATCGATGTTGTCCTGTGTGGCACAGGACACGAGGCACTCAAGCGCTGGCCCGCCGCTCACCCCGATGTGGTGGCCCTGGATCTGAACCTGCCGGACCGCGACGGCCTGGACATTCTGGCCACCGCCCGCGCGCAGGGCCTGGACACCCCCGTGCTGCTGCTCACTGCTCGCTCGACCGTGGGCGATCGCGTGATCGGTCTCAATGCTGGCGCCGACGACTACCTGACCAAACCCTTTGATCTCGACGAACTCGAGGCTCGCCTGCACGCCTTGTCGCGCCGGCGGGGATCCACCGGTGGTGACACCCGACAGGCGCACAGCTCGAACACGCCGGTCAACGCCATCGGCCATCTGCGACTGGATCGTGAAAGCGGTGCCATCTACATCCACGATCGCGTCCTGGAACTCACACCTCGCGAAAGCGCGCTGCTGGCCGCATTGCTGATGCGACCGGGCCAGGCGGTGAGCCGGGAGCGGCTGTTCCAGGTCGTGTTTCAGGGCGAAGCCAACGTGCAGGCCGATGCCATCGAGGTCGTGGTGTACCGCGTGCGCCGCAAGCTGGCGCAAAGCGGCACGGTTCTGGTCACGCTGCGTGGCCTGGGATACCTGCTCAAGGCATCGTCGTGAAGTTGCCGCGATCGCTGCAATCTCTGCGTGGCCAATTGCTGGCCGGCATCCTGATTCCGGTGGTCATTTTCATCCTGGTGGATGCGGTGGGTGTCTACCGCCAGGCGCTGGCGGCCGTGACCACAGCCTACGACCGCACCCTGCTGGCCTCCGCCAAGGCCATCAGCGAAACCCTCGACGTCGAAGGCACGGGCGATCGGGCCATCCTGCGCGCCAATGTCTCATACGGTGCACTCGAGGCCTTCGAGGCCGACAATCGCAGCCGCTTTGCCTATCGCATCTCGAACCTGCAAGGCCAATTGGTCGACGGTTTCTCTGACCTGCCAGTTTGGCGTGGTCAGGTTCCCACGCGGGGTCCCTACGCGGCATTGGTGGATTTTTACGACGACCGCTTTCGCGATCAGCCGGTGCGGGTGGCGGTGCTCCTGCAGCCCGTTGCCAGCGCCCATGGCCTGGGCATGGCTGTGATCCAGGTGGCCGAAACCATGGAGCTGAGGCAGACATTGGCCCGTCAGGTGCTGGTCGACACGATCTGGCGCCAGGGCGTCCTGATGCTGGTGGTGGCGGCGGTGGTCGTGGTGGTGGTGCAGGTGGCCACCCGACCCGTGCGTGCGCTGGGCAAAGAACTGGACGAGCGCGCCAGCGACGATTTCAGCCCCTTGCAAACACGCACCGCCATGCCTGAAATGCGCCCCTTGGTCGACGCCGTCAACACCCAGATGACACGCTTGGCCCAGGTGCTTGAGCACCAGAAGCGCTTTGTGCGCGATGCTTCGCATCAACTGCGCACGCCTTTGGCGGTGCTCAAGACCCAGGTGCAGTCGGCGCGCGCAGGCGACGTCGATGCCCAACAGGCGCTGAGCGAAATTGCCGAGACCGTCGAGCGCGCCACGCGCCTGGCCACCCAGATGTTGGCGCTTGCCAAGGTCGAGCAATTGCGTCAGGACGGCGCGCGTCAGTCCGCTGACTGGGCCGATATCGTGCGCGATGTGGCACTGGACCTGGCGCCCCTGATCGCCGAGAAGGACCTCGACTTCGAACTACAGAGCGCGCCCGCCGTGATACTGGCGCACGAATGGATGCTTCGCGAGCTCACGCGCAACCTCTTGCACAACGCCATCCGGCACAGCCCCCGCCACGGCGTGTTGTCCGTCCGACTGGACGTGGGCAACCGGCTCGCGCACTTGCAGATCACCGACACCGGCAGCGGCGTGCCGCCCGAAATGGCTGACCGCCTGTTTCGACCCTTCTCGGCGGCAGACACACGGGCAGGCTCTGGCCTGGGCCTGGCCATTTGCCGCGAGATCGTGGCCGAGCTGGGTGGCCGCATCAGCCTCACGTCGCGCAGCGACGGCCAGCGGGCCTTGGGCGCCAGCGCCGACGTGTGGCTTCCAACGAAGGAAGGACCCAGCGCTTGATCAAGATCACATCCGACGGCCTGCGCATCGACAAATGGCTGTGGGCGGCGCGCTTTTACAAGACACGCGCCATCGCCGTCGAGGCCATCGATCGCGGCCAGGTGCGAATTGCCGGGCAGGCGGTCAAACCGGCGCGCGAGGTTCGGCCGGGCGACCGGCTCACCCTCGTGCAAGGCGGCGTGACGATCGAGGTGCAGGTGCGCGCCGTCTCGACCCAACGCGGCCCCGCGGTGCAGGCGCGCACCCTGTATGAAGAAACGCCAGACAGCATCACGCGCCGTGCCGTCGAGGTCGAGCGCAGGCGCCTGTCCCCCGAGCCGGCGCTCAGCATCACCGAAGGGCGGCCCACCAAACGGGACCGCCGCGCCATGGACCAACAGCAACGCGGTTGGGATGCGCGCTGGAGCGCTTCGCTGGACGATTGAGGGTCGCCATAGCCCCGGGGCAGCCCCCATGGCACGCCGCCCGTCTTTGCGCTTATCCTTGCGGACATTGATCCAGGAGTCCCCCATGACGTTCAAATCCCTCTTGTCCCTCGTCGGCGCGCTGGTATTGGCCAGCAGCACCGCGGCCCAGGTTCCTCAGTTCTTCCGCATCGGCACGGGCGGCACGGCGGGCACCTATTACCCGGTGGGCGGCATGATCGCCAACGCCGTGTCGCAGCCCGGCAAGATCGTGGTGACGGCCCAGGCCAGCAACGGCTCGGTCGGCAATGTCAACGGCATCGCAGGTGGTGCGCTGGAGTCGGGTTTTTCGCAGTCCGACGTGGCCACCTGGGCCCAAAAAGGCACGGGCATCTTTGAAGGCAAGCCCAACATCCCCAGCCTGCGCATGATCGCCAACCTGTACCCCGAG
>CAYNWR010000359.1:0-3294 GCA_964400915.1 uncultured Burkholderiaceae bacterium | reverse complement strand
TCCCGCATCAAGGCGTAGAGCGCCTCGGCATCGCGGATCTCCGTCCGTGTCGGCTTGACCCGAACGGACATGTACCCGGTGGTCCGACCTTCCTGGGCAATGGGTGTCACATTGGCCTTGACCCAGTAATGGTCTCCCAGTTTGGTGCGGTTCTTCACCAGTCCCGTCCATGGATGGCCTGATTGAATCGTGTCCCACAGATCGCGATAGGCTTCCGAAGGCATGTCCGGATGCCGAATCAGGTTGTGGGGTTGACCCATCAGTTCGTCGTAGGTGAAGCCGCTGACTTCCACAAAAGCCCGGTTGCAATGGGTGATGACACCCTTGAGGTCCGTCATGGAAACCAGCATCTGGTCGTCCGGGTAGTCGACTTCCTGACCGCTGACGGGAAGGTTCGTTCTCATGTGATCTGCCTTCGAGGAGTTGAGAAATCAGGGAGTGGAGTGCGCGGGCGCCCCCCGTTGGGCGGCAATCACGTCCAGCAGCGGCATCAGCCGTGCGACGAATTGATCCTTGGTAACGAAACCGGCGGCGCCCAGTTCGCGCGCCTGTTCCCGATAGGGGTTGCTGTCGTGCAGCGTGAGAAAGACGACCGCAGGGGCATTGGGAACGGACCTCATGCCTTCCGCGATCTGGAAGCCATTCATCCCGGGCAAGGAGATGTCGAGCAGAACCACATCCGCCGGTGTCCTGCGGATCGTGGGCAGGGCGTCGTCGCCGTTGTCGACGCTCGCAACGATCGTCCAGCGGCGATGGCGCATCAGATGCGCTTCGACCGCCCTTCGAAAGACGGCGTTGTCCTCGACAAGGATCAGCCGAAGTTCGGTGCTGGGCGTGACAGGAGAAGCCATGCCCCTAAGTTAGGGCGTAGGCGGCTTTCTGACGATCGGGGCACTTCCTGAGATGGGGCGATGAAACACCTGAGGCCTGGATGCCGAGCCAGGGAAATACCCGGTTTCCGTCGACCGCAACGCGGTCAGTCGCCGTCCGGAGACACCAGCCCCCGCCGAATCGCATACCGAACGAGGCCGGCCACGTCGTGCAAATCGAGCGCACGCATCAACTGGGTTCGGTGGGTATCAACCGTCTTGAGCGAGACGTCGAGCTCGCGTGCAATTTCCTTGGAACTCTTGCCGCGAGCAATCAGCGTAAGCACTTCGAGCTGCCGGGGGGTCAGGGGACTTCCGTTGGAACCGTCCGAGCGCAGTCGCTGGGTGTAGTCATCCACCAAGCGTCGCGTGACGGCCGGGCTGAGCCAGGTGTCGCCGCGCATCACGGCCTGAATGGCCGATTCGAGTTCGGTGGGGGCGGCATCCTTGAGCACGTAGGCCGCCGCGCCGAACTCAAGGGCCTGCCGGACGTAGGCATCGTCGCGATGCATCGACAGGATCATCACCCGGACCTTGGGAAATTCGGATTGAAGTCGGCGTGCCGTTGGCAACCCACCCAGACCCGACATGCTCACATCCAGGATCACCAAATCGGGCATCCGTTGCGCCACCATCTCCAGGGCTGCCTGCCCGTCACCGGCTTCACCGACGACCTCGACCCCGGGCAAAGACGACAACAAACGTGCAACACCGGCCCGGACCAGGGCATGGTCGTCTGCCAGCACGACGCGGATGCTCATGATGCTGGACGTTCCGGACTTGAGCTTGTCAGGGGCAGACGCAGTTCGATGGTGGTGCCCGCACCGGGGGAGGACGCAATGATCAGATTGCCTTGCATCCACTGGGCCCGCTGTTGCATCCCCAGCAGACCGATGCTTCCGCCCGACCTGGCGCGCTTGAGCGATTGCTCCACGTCGAAACCGATCCCGTCGTCGTGAATCACGATTCGCACCTCTTGATCATCGGATGTCAAGTGAATTCCCACATGCCTTGCCTGCGCATGTCGTTGAATGTTGGTCAGTGCTTGATGAACCACGCGATACCCGTGAATCTCAATCTCGGCCGGCAAGCGCTGCATGAAATCTCCGGTGACCTCGACCGCCATGTTCGACTGCTCGCCGACCTGTTTGGCCAGCCAGCGGACCGCATGTGCCAATCCCAGGTCATCGAGGATCGAGGGCCGCAGCTGTCGCGACAGGCTGCGAACCGTATCCAAGGCACCAGCGACCAGATCGATGGATTGCTGGCACAGCGCCTGCGCCTCTTCTGGGGGCGCATCCAACTGGCTTTGCAGCGTGATCTTGGTCGCCGTCAACACCTGACCCAAATCGTCGTGCAAGTCGAGCGCCAGCCTGCGACGCTCATCTTCTTCGGAGTTGATCAGGCGGTTGGACAGGCTGCGGATGGTGGCCCGTGCGGATTCGCTGCGGTTGTGCTCCTCGATCCATTCGTTTTCGGCCTTGATCGCGCGGCGCAAGGAATAGGCAATCACCAGCCCAAGAATGGTCAGAACCGCCAAGGGCTGGCGAAAGCCCAACCACCATTGTTTCCAGAGTTCCTCGATGGGCACCTGGGTGAGGAAGGTGGCCGGGTAGTCCCGCAGCCTGTGAAAAACGGCCAGGGTGCGCACACCTCCCGGAATGGTTTCGCCCATCACGTGGCCATGCTGCAAGTGGGAATAGGCGCGCAGGTGCTGAATGAGCGCGCCACGACGGGGCTCTAGATAGGCGCCCGCATCGGACACATTGTTGAGCACAGGATGGCGCGCCCGCAGAAACCCGTCGTCGCCGACAACGCCAATGGTGGCGTAGCGTGTCAGCGCGACCTGGCCCCAGGTTTCACTCAGCGCCGCCGTGGGCAAGCTCGCAACCAAGGCGCCGATCAAGCGCTTGTCCTGATCTCGAATGGCCATGCGCAACGGAATCAACCAACGTCCGGTTGTATTCGATTGATAGGTTCGTCCCAAATAGATGGTTTGACTGCGCAGCAATCCGCCCATGAACTCTTGATGCGACGCAGGCGTCGTCAGTTGCGACTGCGTCGCGTATCCAACCCGCCGGTTGCTGGAAGCAAGGATCCCGTCGTTCAGATCAACAAATGAAACGTCCGCCAAGGTTGGAACGTTGTTCTTGATTGCGAGCACGACACGCTGCCAGCGTTTGGCGTCGAGGTCAGGGGTGACACCGAACTCGCGATCAAAAGCGGCTTCCATGGAACGAGCGGTGTTGTTGAAACTCGCTTCGAGCGAAAACGCGCCAATATCAACCGCCGCAAGCAGGGAATCGATTTTCAATTGCGACGTGTCGCGCCATGCCTGCAGCCCCAAGACCAAGGCCAACACCACCCAGGCCAATGCGCAGGTCGTCCCGACGATGCGCCAAAACCGCTGACGCGTCTGCACGGC
>CAYNWR010000358.1:0-3309 GCA_964400915.1 uncultured Burkholderiaceae bacterium | reverse complement strand
GCTGTGAAATCGTAGTTGTCGGGGTTGTTCAGGTCCGCGTCGGCGGTCGAACTCGGTGTCCAGGAGAAATGTGGTACCGACCCAGTTCCGCTGAGTTCGCAGCCTGAAACGCTCTGCGCGGGGCTGACACCGACATTGAGTTTGGTGGCCTTGGTGTACACCGCACACAAATCGACACCGGCATCGTGCAGACGCACCTGTGACACACCAAAGGCCGTGTACAGATTGCTGGCGTCGTACCGCACCCCCGGTGCGCGAGACGCGAAGCCTGGCAACTTGTTGACGCCCATGAGGTCGCGAAACGACCCGGCATTGCTTGCGGCATCCACCTCGACCACGACGCCCGACTGCGACCGGGCCGGGGGTGCCGCCCCGACCAGCAGCACGCACAGGAAACAGTTTGTGAAAAGGCGTTCGAGCGTCATCGATTCCTCCAAACTCTGCAGTCTTGCCATCATGCTACGCGCGGTGTGTGCAACCTGCTATGCCAGAATTGCCGATCTTTGGATCCATCGATCCCGCTTGCGGGAACAGCCTGCCATCACGTCCCCAGCCAACGGCCCGCATGAGCGATCCCAATTTTGAAACCCGGGTCACCGACGGCCGCCGCGTCGACCGCAAGCACCCCGCGCCGCCACGCCACCCAAGCCTGATTCAATACAGTGGTGACCACCTGGGTCGGCGTTATGTGCTGGCGCACCCAAACCCACTGATCGGTCGCTCTGGCCATGCCGACATCCTCGTTGCCGACGAAAGTGTCTCGCGGGAACACGCCCGGTGCCAGGTATCGGCGCGTGTCGTCAGCATTGAAGACCTGGGCTCTTCCAATGGCACGTATGTCAACGGTGGCCGCATCCATGGGGCCACGCCGCTGAACAACGGGGACATGGTGCAACTGGGCAATGTGCATTTGAAATTTTTTGCCGCCCAAAGCCTCGAGAACGCCTTCCACGACGCGATCTTTCGCAAGGCGTCGATCGACCAGGGAACACAGGTCTTCAATCGTCAATACCTCATGGAGAGCCTGGAAGCGGCCTTTGCCATCAGCCGTTCCAGCGGGCGTCCCTTGTCCCTCATTTACTTCGATCTGGACCATTTCAAACGCGTCAACGACACACACGGCCACAGCGGCGGCGACTATGTCCTGCGTGAGATCGCAGCCGTCGCAAGAACCTGCCTGCGCGACGGTGATGTGCTTGGCCGTGTCGGGGGTGAAGAATTCGTGGTGATCGTGCCGGACGCGGATGCCCGCCTGGCCGCGGCGCTTGCCGAACGCCTGCGCCGTGCGGCGCAGGGCCATTCCATGAGCTATGGAGGCCGGGCAATCCAGCAGACGGTGTCATTGGGAGTGTCCCAGCTGACGCCAGCCTTCAAGACGGCCAAGGACCTGCTTGACGATGCCGATCGCAAGCTGTACCGATCCAAGCATGAGGGGCGCAACCGCGTCACGGTGTCGGACGAGTAGCGCCAGGCATTCAACGCGGCTGGGGTGGCGGTGGACCTTCGATGCGTGGCGGGCCTGGTCGGGGGTCGCCCGGGGCCGGCCCTTGTGGGCGAGGCGGCCGCCAGTTGAAAAATTCGTCCAACGACAGCCGTCCATCGCGGTTGACATCGATCAGTCCAAAATCGTCGCTCACCCGTGGCAACACGCGGGCCTCATCGCGATTGAGGTACCCATCGCGATCGGTGTCAGCGCGCCGGAAGTCGGCGTGCTTGCGGGCAGCCATGGGATCGTTGCGCCGTGCCTCATCCACTGCCGATTGGGGCGCCGGCATCGGACGAAGGGGTGACCCTTCAAGCGGCGGTGGCTGGACAGGTGGCCGCAAGAATTCAGCAGGTGGCGCAGCGCCCATTCGCGGACCGGTCTCGGCATCGCGCTGAGCCTCCCGCGCGCGCGCAGCATCGGCCACGCGCGCCTCCTGAGCGCGCAGGGCCACCTCGCGCTCACGAACTTCGCGCTCCTTGGCCAGCAATTCCCGTGCCTCCCGTTGCTGCGCCTCGCGAATCGCCTCCTGTGCAGCCCTGGCCGCCGCTGCGGCTTGTACAGCCTGTTCGGCGGCAGCCTGGGCCGCCTGCTCGCGCTGCCGCACACCCTGCATCCAATTCTGTCCAAAGGCCAGAGCCGCCAGCAAGGCGGCACCCCAGAAAAGGCCATGCCAAACCGTGAAACCACGACGAGCCTCAGGCATGGGCACCGATTTGGCAAGGCTTGTGCCTCGTTTGCTCTGGCCGCCGGACCGCACGCCATCACGTGACGACGCCAAGACCGCTTCCCCAGTGGGGCTGCCGGAAGCGTGGGGGCTGCCCTCCATCCGACGAAGGCCCCTGCTCTCGGCCTTGGCGTTCGGGGCCACCAAGGCAACAGGCAAGGTAGCCGTCGGCGCCATATCCAGCGTGCGAGCCGTGACCGTGTCGGGCGCGATCTCCCCGTTGAGGGCGCGTCGCCATTCAGCCAGACTGCGTGGCCGCTCGCGCTCGTCCAACTGCAGGGCCCAATCGATGGCGCGCAGCGATGCCAGGCTGGCACTGGCGCTCACCGCTGCGAGTCGATCGGGAACGGTGTCGCGCTTGAGCCGCTTGACCGCGTCCGGGGGGTTTTCGCCAGTCAGCGCCCAATACAGAACGCCACCCATGGCGTAGATGTCGGTCCAGGGGCCTTGCTCCCCGTCCGACGAGTACTGCTCGATGGGGGCAAAACCCGGCGTGACCATGGCCGTCAATGTCTGCGTTGCTCCACCCAGCGCATGGCGCGCCGAGCCAAAATCAAGCAACACCGGCCCGCCCGAGGTGCGGATGAAGATGTTGGCTGGTTTGATGTCCCGATGCAGAAAACCAGCGTCGTGGACAGCTTGCAGGCCATCGAACAGCGGCGCCAGCAAGGCTCGCGCACGATCCTCGCCCAGCGCATGCCCCTGTGCCTGCAGACGGTTGAGGGGCTGGCCCTCCTCGAAATCCATCACCATGTAGCCGGTGCCATTGGCCTCGAAGTACCGATTGACCCGCACGATGTGGGGGTGCGCAAACCGTGCCAAGGTGCGCGCTTCCTGAATGAAGCGCTGCAGCCCCTGTGCGTATGAATCCTGGTGCTCGCTCTGCGTCGGGATCACCCCGCCATCCAGCGCTCGGACGACAAGGCTCGACGGAAAGAACTCCTTGATTGCAACGCGCTTTTCGAGATGGGTGTCGCGGCACAAATAGGTGATGCCGAACCCGCCAGCACCCAGGACGGACTCGACCAGGTATTCCTGCAGATTCACGCCCGCAGGCAGGCTGTTGCGATGAATTTGGGTGTTGGACACGGGTGGTGGT
>CAYNWR010000357.1:0-3316 GCA_964400915.1 uncultured Burkholderiaceae bacterium | reverse complement strand
AACTCGGAATCAGTCACCGCACGGTGGAAGTCCACAAGGCCCGTGTCCTCGAAAAGCTCGGCGTGCGCAGCGTGATCGAACTCGTCCGCCTGGTCGACCACAAGGACTGATGGACGCCTCAGCGCCGGGCTCTGAGCGCCCCTGATCGTCCGTAAGGGCTGCCCCGTACGCGGGCGCGCGAATTTCCACAAAGGCCGGTTCTCCCTACCCTCCACGGGTTGGAGGAGACCGCACGTGACATGGCCCGCACCCACCGCTTCGGCATTGCCATTGGGCAGGCCGCCGGCTGCTTTGTGATGCGGCTGTGGTCGGCGCTGCTCCCTGAACTCAGACAGTTCCAGGAGGCAGAACGCGAGCAGGCCCTGCAGCGTGCGCGCCGCACGCCCTTGGAGGTGATGGAGCTTGTGGGCATGGCCGTGGGCTTGGTGGTGGTGACGGCATTGACCAAGACCATCGTGCCCAACACCTCGATGGCATCTCGCCTGGCCTTGGTGCTGGTCAACATGGCGGTAGCGATGCCGTTGATGGTCGCCGCGCTCGGACCCTTCCACCTGCGCCGCCTGCGCCGCGGGCTGCGCACTCAACTGCAAAACCAATGTCGCCGATGAATCCCACGGCCATCCAATGGGCCGGGGCGATCATCTTCGCCATCGCCATCGCCCACACCTTCTCGACCAAGTATTTCGAGAAGCTTGCCCACGCGCGGCCGGCCCATGCCGGCATCTTCCACCTGTTGGGCGAGGTCGAGGCCGTGTTCGGTTTCTGGGCCATGGTCCTCATGGTCACCATGGTCTTTCTGGTCGACACGAAGTCGACCACGCAGTACCTGGACAGCCGCAATTTCACCGAGCCCATGTTCGTGTTCGCGATCATGGTCGTGGCCGGTAGCCGGTCGGTGCTGCACATCGCGCGACGCCTGGTGGAGACGATTTCGCGCTTCGCGCCCTTGCCGGGAGCGCTGGGCTTTTACTTTCTGACCTTGTCGGTGGTCCCGCTGCTGGGTTCGTTCATCACCGAGCCGGCGGCGATGACGCTCGCCGCGCTGATGCTGCGCGACCGGCTCTATTCGGCCGGGATCTCGCAGAAGCTGAAGTACGCCACGCTGGGCGTGCTGTTTGTCAACGTCTCGATCGGCGGGGCACTCACGCCGTTTGCGGCACCACCGGTTCTGATGGTGGCCGGCAAGTGGAACTGGGACCTCGTGTACATGCTGACGCATTTCGGCTGGAAGATGGCGCTGGCCGTGGTCATCAATGCCGGGATGACCACGCTCGTTTTCAAGCGCGAGTTGGCGGCACAGCACAAGGTCAGGCCGGGTTCGTCAGCCACCATCCCGGGCCCCGTGTTGCTGCTGCACCTGGTCTTCCTCGCCGGCATCGTCGCGTTTGCACACCACCCCGCCGTGTTCATGGGGCTCTTCTTGTTCTTCATGGGCTTCGCGAGTGCCTATCCAAAGTACCAGGACCGACTGATCCTGCGCGAGGGACTGCTGGTGGCCTTCTTCCTGGCCGGCCTGGTTGTCTTGGGCGGGCAGCAGCAATGGTGGCTGGAGCCGCTGTTGCGCAGCCTGAACACCGACACCGTCTACTTCGGGGCCACGGCGCTGACGGCCGTCACCGACAACGCAGCGCTCACCTACCTGGCCTCGCAGGTCGAAGGACTGAGCGAGGAATTCAAGCGGGCTGTGGTGGCCGGCGCGATCACGGGCGGCGGTCTGACGGTGATCGCCAATGCGCCCAATCCGGCCGGATACGCCATTTTGCGGGGTCAGTTCGAGGATGAGGCCATCAGCCCGCTGGGCCTTTTTATCGCTGCCTTGCCGCCGACGGTCACCGCCATCCTGGCCTTTCGGCTCCTGCAATGAACAAGCTCTGGCAACACCTCGCCCCGGACCTCAAATCGCTGCCTGCTTCTGAGCAGGTGGGCGTGCTCGAGCGGGCCAAGAAGGGCAGCTTCACGACCGGCGAGACCGTGCTGCTGGTCGCGTGGATGCTGATGACCTTCCTCCTCGTTCAGCAGGTGCTGACGCGGTCGCCGCACGAGAACAAGATCGCCTTCGCGCTGATCGCGAACCTCGTCATCACGGCGCCACTGATGTTGTCCGTGTTCGTGCCCGTCTACGTCAGGAAGGTCCGGCGCCACGTCGCCGCGCTGATTGCCGAGCGGCGGACAAGCTGGGGAACGCGTTGACGGGCCCTGCTCCGTAGTTCCCGCTACGCCCGCCCGCGCCAGCGCCGGTACCAGGCTGTCTGGCTGACGATGGTGAAGGTCAGCGCGGCCAGGATGATGGCCGACAGCGGCGAGGTGAAGAACTCGCCCGCAAACACCAGCGGGTTCTCGTTGGCGGCCTGCATGGCCTGGCGGTAGCTGCGGTCCATCAGCGGCCCCAGGATCAGGCCGAGGATGATGGGCCCGACCTCGAAGCCATACATCTTCATGAAGTAGCCAAACACACCAAAGCCGAGCATCCAGTACACGTCGACGATGTTGTTGTTGATCGCATAGGCGCCCACGGCCGACAGCACGATGATGAGCGGCAGCAGCACGGGCTTGGGTGTCTCGACGACCTTTGCAAAGATCTTGATGCCGGTCAGCCCGAAGATCAGCAAAAAGATGTTGGCCAGCACCAGCGAGCCCACGGTGAACCAGAACAGGTGCGGCGTCTCGATCATCAACATCGGGCCGGGCTTCAAGCCATGGATGTACAGCCCGCCGATGATCACCGCCGTGGCAGCATCGCCGGGGATGCCCAGCGACAGCATGGGCACGTAGGCGCCGCCCACGGCCGCGTTGTTGGCCGATTCGGGCGCCACGATGCCTTCGTAGGCGCCTTCGCCAAAGGGACGGGAGGGGTTCTTGACGGTGCGCTTGGCGTGGTCGTAGGCCATCAGCGCGGCGATGTCGCCCCCTGCGCCGGGCAAGGCCCCGATGCCCACGCCGATGGCCGAGGTGCGCAACGACAGCGGCAAATACTTCTTGACCATGGCCCACGAGGGAATGATCTTGGTCACGTCCTGCTTGACGGCCTTGACGTGCAGATCGTGCATCTGCACCAGCACCTCGGACACCCCGAAGAAGCCGATCATGGCCGTCACGTAGTGGATGCCGGCCGACAGTTGCAGGCTGCCGAAGGTCAGCCGCGGCTCGGCCGTCAGCGGGTCCAGGCCCACGGTGGACACCAGCACACCCAGGCCTCCCGCAAAGATGCCCTTGACCAGCGACCCGCCCGACAGCGCCCCCACCAGCAGGATGCCCCAGATGGCCAGCATCAGGTAGTCGCGCGGGCCGAACTTGAGTGCAAAGGTGGCAATGATGG
>CAYNWR010000356.1:1361-3329 GCA_964400915.1 uncultured Burkholderiaceae bacterium | reverse complement strand
CCATAGCCGCCGATGATGGTGGAGGAGATCACCGGGTACATCGGCGGCACCTCCAGCTTGTAGCCGATGGGGCCGTCGATCGGCTGCGTTTCCAGGAAGTGGTCGGAATAGATGCTTTGCGGCGCGCCATCCCAGCCATTGATGCGCTGTGCGTACGTGCCCGTGGTCAGCACCACAGGGTGCAGGAAGGTGCGCAAGCCCAGGCGCTCGTGGGGATCGGGCGCCTTGGAGCGCAGCAGCACCGCCGGCGAGCCGATGGCACCGGCGGCCAGCACAAAATGACGGGCGCGGATCACGCATCGCGCCGCGCCCTCGGCCACCGCGCCATTGGGCTGCACCGCCGTGCAGTGCAGCGCCGTGACGCGATCGCCCGAGAACTCCAGGCGCTCCGCGCGGGTCTCCACCAACAGTTGGGCCCCCGCATCCAGCGCCACCGGCAGTGTGGTGACCAGCATCGACTGCTTGGCATTGGTCGGGCAACCCATGCCGCACGAGCCCAGGTTGTAGCAACCCTTGACGTTGCGCGGAATGACGGCCGCCGAAATGCCCAGCTTGTTGGCACCGCGGCGCAGCAACTCGTTGTTCTCGTTGGGCGGGGTGGGCCAGGGTGTGACGGACAGGCGCGCCTCGGCCTGTGCGAAGAACGGCGCCATGGCCTTGGGCGCCAGGTCGCTCAGGCCGAACTGTGCGCCCCAGTACGTCAGCGTGGCATCGGGTGTGCGAAACGAGCTGGTCCAGTTGACCGTGGTGGTGCCGCCCACACAACGGCCCTGCAGCACGGCAATGGCCTTGTCGGCCGTCTTGCGCCCACTGGCCTCCTGGTACAGCGTGGGATAGGCCTCGCTTTCAAGCTGGCGAAAGTCGCTGCTGCTCTTGAGCGGGCCTTCCTCGACGATGGCGATGCGCAGGCCTGCCTTGCTCAGCAACTCGGCCGTGATGCCCGCCCCCGCGCCCGAACCCACGATGGCCACGTCGACCTCTATGTTGGTCGGAAGCGCTGCATGGCCGCCACCAAAGACTTTCCAGCCGCGTGCCAGACCGTCGCGAATCGGATCGGGGATCACATGGCCCCCACGCTCGGCACTGGCATGTCCTCGCTGCCCCCCGAGGGGGCTTTCGCCGCTTGGGGCGGCCCGTCGCGGCTCACAGAGCCCCCACGCTCGGCACTGGCGTGTCCTCGCTGCCCCCCGAGGGGGCTTTCGCCGCTTGGGGCGGCCCGGCGCGGCTCATAGAGCCCCCGTGCTTGCGTTGCTCATCACGATGTCCTCACAGGGCGCGCGGCCCGGGGTAGTTGAGCAGGGCCCAGGTCTTGGGCTCGGCAAAGTAGGCGCCCAGCACCAGTTCGTGCAAGGCGCGGTAGACCTGACGCTTGAGCTCCAGTTGCGAAAAACGCATGCCTTCGAAGGCCGCATGCAGTTCGGCCGCCGAGGCCTCGGGCCAATCGGGCGCCAGGCCCACCAAGGCGCGCCGCCCACCGGCGCTGCCGAGCAAGGCCAGCAACTGCGACAACTCTGTCTGGGTGGCCGGCGGCAGGCCGGCGATGGTGGCCTCGACACGATCCACCAGGCCTTGCAGTTCGGTGTTGTGCGCAGCGGGATCGGTGGGCAGCAGGGTGTCCAGCAAGCCACGCCCGAGGTGCTGGAACACCCCCCGCGCGCGCGCCGTGAGCTTGCCGCCGTCCCACCCGGGCTGCAGCAGCGCCACGGCGCCACCAGCGGCCACCAGCACGGTGGCCGATGCGATGCCCAGCGCAAGAAATCCCCTTCGCTTCATGCGCGGCATGATGGCACGCGCTGAGAACGCACCAATAGAGTGAATGTCCTAGGTTGCCCAGGGGTTTGCTCGCAAAATGGCCGCATGGTTGGCAACAAGGCTGGGCCGCCGCCGGAGGGCGCGGCATCCGAGATTCGCGCGCAAATGACACGGGTGGCCGGTTACCGGCGCCTGCGCGATGCCGATCCCGCCCTG
>CAYNWR010000356.1:0-1261 GCA_964400915.1 uncultured Burkholderiaceae bacterium | reverse complement strand
TCAAAACAAGAGCTTTATGTGGCCTGCTGGCGCTCGCTGGGCCGCAAAAATGATCGCAACTGGCAGTTGCGGACGGTGCTGGGCCTGGGCGAGGACATGGCACAGCTCACGCGCAAGGCCGGTCTGCGCACGTTGTTGCGCATGATGCGCGCGCCCGCGCACGCTGCGGGCATGAGCGCGTTGCAGGCCTTCCTGGAGGCGGGCTTTGACACCTTCGGTCAGATGGCACGGGTCAAGGGCGCGGCCGAGGGTTTCCTGGCGGTGATTGCCGAGCGCGAGCAATTGCTGATCGACGCGCTGTTTGACGGTGCGCCCCGCGAGGTGCTGGGCTTGCTGCCGCCTGGGTGACAGGCGGACCGCTTGCCGGCGGGCAAGCTCATGGGTTGACTCGGTCACCTTCAGGGTGCCTGGCCTGCGCTGCACACGACAAGGGCTTGCCCGGTGTCGGGCAAGCGCCCGAAGCGGCAACAATGCGGGCCTTCGACGCGAAAGGCGTCTGCCCCGGACATTCAGGAGAACGTTTTGACCACCGATCGTTACTGGCTCGCCAGCTATCCCCCCGGCGTCCCGCACGACATCGACCCCGATCAGTACCCCTCGCTGGGTGCCTTGATCGAGGAGTCCTTGCGCAAGCACGCGGCGCGGCCGTATTCGGTGTGTATGGAGCGCTGGATGAGTTATGGCCAGCTCGACAGCCTCTCGGCGGCCCTGGGCGCGTGGTTGCAGGCGCAGGGCCTGGAGCCCGGCGCGCGGGTGGCCATCATGCTGCCCAACGTGCCGCAGTTCTCCGTCACCATGGCGGCGGTGCTGCGGGCGGGCTACACCTGCGTGAACGTCAACCCGCTGTACACGGCGCGCGAGCTGGAGCACCAGCTCAGGGATTCGGGTGCCACGGCCATCGTCATCCTGGAGAACTTTGCGCACACCCTGGCCGAGGTGATCGGGCAGACCCAGATTCGGCACGTGGTGCTGGCCGCGATGGGCGACCTGCTGGGCTTCTGGTACGGGCAGTGGATCACCTTTGCCGTGCGGCACCTGGCCAAGATGGTGCCGGCCTTCAAGCTGCCCCTGGATGGGGGTCTGAAGGTCACGGGCTTCAACCGCGCCATTGCCGAAGGCACGGCGCTGACGCTGCGGCCCTCGGGCGCCAACCACGAGTCGATCGCCTTCCTGCAATACACGGGCGGCACCACGGGCCTGTCCAAGGGCGCTGTGCTCACGCACCGCAATGTGATCGCCGCCATCCTGCAGGCCGAGGCGT
>CAYNWR010000355.1:0-3338 GCA_964400915.1 uncultured Burkholderiaceae bacterium | reverse complement strand
GAAACTTCGGGTCGGTCGCCGGATAGGCCCCCAGGCCCATCAAGGTGTTGGTGCAGGGATAACCCAGCAGATCGACAAGGGTGCGCAGCTGCTGGGACGCGTTGGACAGGATGACACCGCCGCCGGTGTAGATATAGGGACGCTTGGCACCCAGGATCAGGGCCAGCGCCTTGCGCAACTGCCCCCCGTGCCCCTTGCGCACTGGGTTGTACGAGCGCATGGCCACGGTGGCCGGATAGCCGGTGTACGCAACCTTGTTAAAGGAGACGTCCTTGGGGATGTCCACCACCACGGGGCCGGGACGGCCGCTGCGCGCAATGTGGAAGGCCTTTTTCATCACCTCGGCAATGTGCCGGGCGTCCTTGACGAGAAAGTTGTGCTTGACGATGGGCCGCGTGATGCCCACCGTGTCACATTCCTGAAACGCATCCAGTCCGATGGCCGCCGTGGGAACCTGCCCCGTGATGATGACCATCGGGATGCTGTCCATGTAGGCTGTCGCTATGCCGGTGACGGCATTGGTCACGCCCGGACCGGACGTCACGAGGGCGACACCGACATCGCCGGTCGCCCTGGCATATCCGTCGGCCGCGTGCACCGCGGCCTGCTCGTGGCGCACCAGGATGTGCTGGATGGTGTCCTGCTTGTAGAAGGCGTCGTAGATGTGCAGCACCGCACCGCCCGGGTAGCCCCAGACGTAGCGAACGCCTTCGGCTTGCAAGGACTTGACCAGAACCTCGCTGCCGCGAAGCTCCAGGGGTGTCTGGGTGGAGGGATTGTCGGCCGGCGTCGCAGACGCCGCGGCCGCCGAGATTTCGGCGCGTGTGATTTCCATCGTCAACCTTTCGAGAATTTCTCTGACGAAAAACCTAGGGTGCTCCTCAGCCGACCCTTGTGGAGCGGCTTTCGGAACTTGAGGCTCGGAGCCATGAGGGGCCAGAACCCCCGAACTCGAACCCGTTTTTGTGCGA
Organism: uncultured Burkholderiaceae bacterium; assembly: GCA_964400915.1. Lineage (GTDB taxonomy): Bacteria > Pseudomonadota > Gammaproteobacteria > Burkholderiales > Burkholderiaceae_C > CAYNWR01. The sequence goes on along the minus strand of CAYNWR010000355.1, from coordinate 2,367 downwards.
GCCATGAGCCCGGCACAGCATCCATTATGGCATCTGCTTGCACCGCCTGGCACTGGCGGGTGCACGCCAGCGTGAACCAACGCCTGCGCAGCCGTGCGCGTTTCACCCCTACAAATGCACCGAAGGTCGATGCAATAATCGCCGCGCCTTGGCCACCGAACCGGAAATCTCCAGCTTCTTGAAAGACGTCGAACGGCGTGCCTTCAAGCGGGCCCTGTATCAGGTGCGCGACGATGAGGCGGCGCTGGACATCGTTCAGGACGCGATGATGAAACTGGTGGAGCATTACAGCGACAAACCCGTCGCCGAATTGCCCATGTTGTTTCAGCGCATTCTGAGCAACTGCGTGCTGGACTGGTTTCGGCGCCAGAAAACCCGGAATGCGCTTTTCTCGAACCTGAGCGACTTCGAATCGGAATCCGATGACGGCGAGTTCGATCTGCTTGAATCCTTTCTGTCCCGCGCCGAGTCGGACCTGGGCGACAGTTCGGAAACCGAAGCGCAGAGGGCACAGATCTTGCTTTGTATCGACGAATCCATTCAGGATCTGCCAACGCGTCAACGTGAAGCGTTCCTGCTGCGTTACTGGGAGGAGATGGACGTGGCCGAAACCGCTGCCGCCATGGGTTGCTCGGAAGGCAGTGTCAAAACGCACTGCTCCCGGGCCGTTGCTGCTTTGGCCAAGGCATTGACCATCAAAGGGCTCAAACCATGAAATCTGCTGCCATCACACGTTCGAATCCACGCCCGGCGACGGTGTCGCGCCAGGACACGTTCGGGCACGCCGTGGCCAGACGCCTATCCGAATTGCCGCACATGCAGGCACACGACATCGGTGAACGCCTGCGGGTGGCCCGTCAGGCGGCAGTGGCGCGGCACCGTGAACTCGCCATGGACCGTCGAAAGCCCTTGGTTGCCGCTCAAGCGGCTCTGGCAGGGGCAGCAGCGGGTGGCATGATGGGCGTCGATCCCATCCGCTGGTGGCATCGGGTGGCTGCGGGTGTGCCCCTTTTGGTGCTGGTGGCGGGCCTGATCGTGATCAATGTCATGCAAGCCGACGACGGTGCCAGCGAGTTGGCCGATGTCGACACCGCTCTCTTGACCGATGATTTGCCACCTGCCGCGTTCAGCGATCCGGGCTTTCTGCATTTCCTCAAGACCAGTTTTGCAGAACGGGACAAGTAGATTTTGATGAAATCGGCCTATGGCGAGCTTCGAGGCTTCATTGTTTGCTAGATTTTTCATAGTAATTGGGTTGTGCTCATCCGTCGCGGCCGTCGCAGGCATCGAATCGCCTGCGCCCCATGACGCCAACCTCCTGCCGCAACCGCGGGTGCTGGCTCAAGCATCGACGCCGCCAGCCAAGGGGGCGCGGCTTGCCGCGGCTCCAGCGGCGACTTCGGCCACACCCGCCACACCCTCCAAGCCACTGTGGAGCGAGCTCACAAAGGACCAAAAATGGGCCTTGGCCCCGCTGCAGGCGCAATGGGCTTCGTTGCGGGTTTTGCAAAAGCAGAAGTGGCTCAGCGTGTCCGCCCGCTTCGACAGCCTTGGCGAGGCGGAGCAAAAGATCCTGCACGCCCGCATGGCCGAGTGGGCGAGCCTGTCGCCCTCGCAACGCAGCCTGGCCCGCATCAACTATGGCGAGATGCGCGCGCTCAGCGCCGAAGACAAGAGGGCGGCCTGGGAGGCCTATCAGGCCCTGACCCTCGACGAACGCGCCCAACTGAAACTCGACGCCCGTCCCGCCGTTGCCAGCCCAGCCATCTCCGCCCAACCGATCCCACGCAACAAGCTGGTTGATGTCAAGGTGGCGCCACCCGCATCCGGCCAAAAGGCGCGCCAGCGCGGTGCGCGCATCCCGGTCGGCCCGGATCAGGTCGATCCGCGCACCTTGTTGCCGACTCCTGCCACCATTGAAAGTGTCGAGGACGCCGCGACGCCGGTTCAGGACTGATGCCCTCAGCTGCGGGTGCCAACGCCACTGAGGCGGCGAGCGCAGGCGGACTGAGTCTCCCTCCCCCTGCCCCGCACCTGGCCCGGCGCATGGCGTGCTGGCTCTATGAAGGCACGCTGTTGTTCGGCGTCGTGTTTCTGCCGGCCTATCTGTTCAGCACGCTCAGCCAGACGCGGCATGCGCTGGACAACCGCCACGCGCTGCAGGCCTTTCTGTTTGTGGTGCTGGGCATCTACTTTGCATGGTTCTGGTCGCGCGGTCAGACCCTGGCCATGAAGACCTGGCGGCTGCGCCTGGTCGATCGAGCCGGGCAGCCAGTGAGCCAGGCACGCGCCCTGGTGCGCTATGGGCTGAGCTGGCTTTGGTTCCTGCCGCCCATCGCCCTGGCCTGGTGGGTTGGTGCCGATGTC
>CAYNWR010000354.1:0-3354 GCA_964400915.1 uncultured Burkholderiaceae bacterium | reverse complement strand
ACCACAAAGGTGTTCATCACACCCTGGATGAGCGTCATGGTGACCATGTCGCCGTTGGCGATGTGCGCCACCTCGTGGCCGATCACCGCCTCGACCTCTTCGCGGGTCATGTTCTGCAACAGGCCCGTGGACACGGCCACCAGCGCCGAATTCTTGAACGCACCGGTGGCAAAGGCATTGGGTTCGCCTTCGAAGACACCGACTTCGGGCATGCCGATGCCAGATTGATCGGCAAACTTGCGCACGGTTTCCACCAGCCAGCGCTCATCGGCCGAGCCGCTGCCGTCGATGACGGTGACGCCCGACGACCACTTGGCCACGGGCTTGCTGATCAGCAAGGAGATGATGGCGCCACCAAAGCCCATCACCAAGGCGTACCCCAGCAAGGCCGTGAGGTTGAGGCCATTGGCGGTGAGGTAACGGTTGACACCGAGCAGGCTGGCGACGATGCCAAGCACCACCACCACGGCCAGGTTGGTCAACACGAACAAAATGATGCGTTTCATAGGGTCTGTCGATGGCACGAACGGCACGCGATGGCGGACCTTCAGTCGTGTGCGCGGATATTAGGGGCGCGCGGCCGGATTTCAAGCCCGAAGGGCAATACCCGACACCCCGATGGCCTTATGCAGGCTTGGGTTATTGAAGCTGAGCCGCCGCCGGGCCCATCACCGCTGACCAGTCGGGCCGGTCTCCTGCCATGGGTGGGCACCAGAAGGTGCTGCCGCTGATCGGCCGGGTGAAACCAAACAGCGCATCCACCACCCCGTCGTCGGCACCCGTCATGCGCCGCCACTGCGCCTCGAACGCCGCCAGCGACCGGCCAAACGCCACGAACACCAGGCCAGCCCGCCCATCCTGCGCCCAGGGCATCGAACGGCGCAGCACAAAGGCTTCGGGCTCGAAGCTCTCCTGCGCGGTGCGCTTGACATGGGCACTGGGTGGTGCGTCGTCCAGCTCCACGTCATCGGCGCGACGCCGCCCGATGGCCAGGTCCTGCGCGGCGGCCCCAAGGGCCTCGAAACGGTTGAAGTTGTGCACCCACTGCTGCACGGCGACAAAACTCGAACCCGCCAGGCCAGCCGGCGCATCGGCTGGCAGGAACGCGGCCTGCAGGGCCTCATCGCCCTGCGGGTTTTCCGTCCCGTCCACGTAACCCGTGAGATCGCGCCCCTCGTGGTGGCGAAAGGCATCGACGATGGTGGGCATGTGCAAGGCCGGCGCCAGCGCCTGCTCGATGCGGCGCGTGAGATGAACCAGATCGCCGCGGTCGTCGCCGCGCAGCCAGCACCACAGCAGCGCCGCTGTGCGCGCGGGCTTTTCCAGGGCGGCTGGGTCTTGCGGGATTTCGTGCAACCCATCGATCACGCGACCCAGGCGTGCCACCAGGCCCTGGCCCAAGCCCACCACCAACCGGCGCCCGTCCACCAGGGCACCCAGGCGCAACAGCGCCTCGCGCAGCACCTCGGCCGATTCACCAGCGGGGGCCAAACGGTCAAAACTCAAATAACGCGCGGCGGCAGGGACGGGTTCGAGGATTCCGGTTTGCAAGGGAGTCACCTTTCAGTGGGTGTCAGGTTCCATAGGCTTTGAAAGCCCAGTTTGCCAAGGTCTGTCAAGCCAACCCGACTTGCCCATTGTTGTACAGGAACAGGCCCGCGCCCAGCAACGCGGCGCGCTTGGCCATCCACGGCCTGCCGATGTCATGTGGCGCGTTGATCGGGGGCATCGCGGGGCTTGCGCCTGGAGACCCGGTCCCGAAACACCAGCGCATCGTCGTAGAAACCTGGCTCGTCGTTGGCGCGGTCCCACCCCGGGACCCCGAGCACGGGCAAGGGTGCCAAGTCAACCACCGCGTCCCAGTCGGCCATGGCGAACCCCTCAGGTGCATCACCAAGACCCGACCCCAAACACCAGACATGTGCCGTGATGGCCTTGCGGGGTGACACGAGCTTTTGCAGCAGCGCATGGCCAAACAGCGTCACACGCACAGCACACCACGATGGGCGCTGCTGAACAAACAAATCGCGCCAGCGCCGGGCTCGCAAGGCCTGCGTCAATTCGGCAGGCGCCCACCAGAGCGCGCCGTTTTCGTCGAACACCGTGGCCCGATCGCGCTGGGGGCCACGGCGCGCACCCACGCCCTCACGCTCGATGGCCTGCGCGTGGACCGCATTGAGTTGCCGCTTGAGTGCAGGAAAGCGCAGCCACGCCAGGGCATTGAAGAAGTCGTGCAGGTTGTCGCGGGTGGGCACCTGCGCGCGGCACGCAACATAGACTTCATAAGCCAGATGGGACGGCAACGCTGCTTGCGGCACAAATTGCACGGGGGCTTGTGTTTTCATGGTGGCCGCCACGGTGTTGGCCGCATCGGCAACCGACGCACCTTGCGCAATCCGCTCGGCCACCGCCTCGCCCAGCACCCGCCAATCGGCCAGCCAGGGCCGGCCCCAGTCGATCAAGTGGACGTCACACGCCACGCCAGGGTCTCGCCGGCACACAGGGGTTTGAGCTCGGCCTCGCCATAGGGAAACACCTCGGGCACCACACCGCCGCCGCGCACAAGTCGCACCTGGCCTCGATTGCGTGGGAGCCCATAAAAATCAGCTCCGAAGAACGAAGCAAACCCCTCCAGCCGATCCAGCGCTCCCGCGGCATCGAAGGCCTGGGCATACAGCTCCAATGCCGCATGGGCCGTGTAGCAGCCCGCACAACCCACGGCGTGTTCCTTCAGGTGGGCGGCGTGGGGCGCGCTGTCGGTGCCCAGAAAGAATTTGGGCGAGCCACTGGTGGCCGCTTGCACCAGCGCCTGGCGGTGCGCCTCGCGCTTGAGCACGGGCAGGCAGTAGTAGTGCGGGCGGATGCCGCCAACAAAGATCGCGTTGCGGTTGTACAGCAGGTGGTGGGCCGTGATGGTGGCCGCCAGATGGGGCCCGCCCTCACCCACAAACTGCGCGGCCTCGCGTGTGGTGACGTGTTCCAGCACCACCTTCAAGCCGGGGAAGTCGCGCAGCAGGGGCACCAGGTGGCGCTCGATGAACACCGCTTCGCGATCGAACAGGTCGATGTCGGGGCTGGTCACTTCGCCATGGATCAACAACAGCATGCCCTCGCGCTGCATGGCCTCCAGCGTGGGCCGGATCCTGGCGATGTCGGTCACACCGGCATCGCTGTTGGTGGTGGCCCCGGCCGGGTAGAGCTTGGCGGCCACCACACCCGCAGCCCGCGCGCGGCGGATCTCGTCGGGCGGCAGGCGATCGGTGAGGTACAGGGTCATCAGCGGCTCGAAGCGCGCACCACCGGGCAGCGCCGCCCGGATGCGATCGCGGTAGGCCATGGCCTGCGCGGTGGTCG
>CAYNWR010000353.1:0-3359 GCA_964400915.1 uncultured Burkholderiaceae bacterium | reverse complement strand
CCCGGAAAGTTGCCCGGCACCCGGTAGATCACGTTGTTCTCGAACCACTCGAAGCTCTTGTTCATCGCGAGGTTGTTGACGGCCGTCGGCGACTTGCGCGCGTCGATGGGGCCGCCCATCATCGTCATCGAGATCGGGCAGGCCTCGCCGCGGCTGGCCATCAGCGACACCGCAGCCAGGACGGGCACCGTGGGCTGGCACACGCTGATCACGTGGCACACGCCGTAGATGCTCTGGATGTGGTGGATGAACTCCTGCACATAGCGGATGTAGTCGTGCAGATGAAACGAGCCATCGGCCACCGGCACCAGGCGGGCGTTCTTCCAGTCGGTGATGTAGACCTTGTGATCCGACAGCATGCTGCGCACGGTGTCGCGCAGCAAAGTGGCATAGTGGCCGGACAGGGGCGCCACGATCAGCACGGGCGGCTCGCCCTTGAGATGCTCCAGGGTGGCGGGGTTGTCCGAAAAGCGCTTGAAGCGCCGCAGTTCGCAGAAGGGCTTGTCGATTTCCACGCGCTCGTGGATCGCCACGTCCACGCCGTTCACGTCAACCGTGCGGATGCCGAACTGGGGCTTTTCGTAGTCCTTGCCCAGGCGGTACATGAGGTCGTAGCTGGCCGACAGGCGCTGGGCAAACGGCATCTGTCCGAAGGGCGACAGGGGATTGGAATACAGCTTGGCAGCCGCCTGCGCAAAATCCGAGAACGGCTCCATCAGGGACCGTTGAGTTTCGTAGAGCTGGTAGAGCATGAGGGGCGTCGATCGGATGTTATGCTGCGATGCAATATAACAGGCAAGACGCACGTGGCACTGACACACAAGCGTCAATTCACATTTTCAACGAAGCGGTCGGTTTTGCCGACCAAAGACCATGAGATCAGGTGAGACAAGCGTGCGCCAGCCGGTGCTGTTCCTCGGGCACGGCAGCCCCATGAATGCGATCGAGGACAACCGTTTTCATCAATCCTGGGCCAATCTGGGTGCCGGTTGGGCGGATGCCCATGGGCGCCCGCAATTGATCCTGTGCATCTCGGCGCATTGGCTCACGCGCGGCTGGTGGCTGACCGCCATGGAGCGGCCGCCCACGATCCATGACTTCGGAGGATTTCCGCGCGAATTGTTCGAGCAGCAGTACCCGGCGCCTGGCGCGCCCGACCGAGCCCGCCAGATCGCCGAGCGGCTGCAGGGGGCCGTGGCGGGCGTGCAGGTGGGCCTGGATACGGGCGAATGGGGCTTCGACCATGGCAGCTGGGGCGTCATCAAGCCGATGTTTCCGGCCGCGGACATTCCGATGATCCAGCTGAGCATGGACTACCACCAGCCGCCGGCCGTCCACTTTGCTCTGGGCCGCGCCTTGCGCGGATTGCGCGACGAAGGGGTGCTGGTGGTGGGCAGCGGGAACATCGTGCACAACCTGCGCACCTTTCGCATGGGCGCGGGTGATGTGCCGGCCCACGATTGGGCCCGTCAGTTTGACGCGTTTACGGCCGAGCGGATCGAAACCGGCGATCTGCAGGGCCTGTGCGATTTCCTGTCGCTGGGCGCGGTGGCGCATAACGCGCACCCCACCTACGAGCACTACCTGCCCCTGCTGTACGCCGCAGGGGCCGTGCACGAGGGCGAGAAGCCCCAATTCTTCAATACGGAAATCCAGGCTGCGTCGATCGCGATGCGCTCCGTGCTCTGGATGTGAGCGACGGGCAAGGCCGCGCTGCGGCGCCGCTCAGGCCTGTGTGAGGGCGCGCAAGACCAGGCCGCCGCCCGTGGCCAGCAGCAGCATGTAGAGCCCACGCAGAAACACCTCGCGCGACAGGCGCAGCGTGAAGTGGTGGCTGATCACCATGCCCAGCACCATCACCGGCATCAGGCAGGCCACCAGGACCAGCAGGGTGCTGTCGAAATAGCGGCCCGCCAGCGCGAAAATCACCACGCGGATGGTGGCGCTGGCGGTCAGCACGGCCGACTGGGTGGCGCGCAGGCGCACCGGATCGGCCACACGGCGCGAGAGGTACATCGCATACACAAAACCGCCGGATCCGAACAGGGCGCTGAGCACACCGCCGGCCGCGCCGTACCACCATGCCCATCCCCCGGCGATCGGCAGGGCAGGGGCCTTGGGCCGAAATCCGTTGAGCGCGTAGGCGATCACGAACACGCCCAAGGCGAGCATCAGTTCGCGCAAGGGCAGCGCAAAGAGCAGCCAGGCCCCCAGGGTGCTGCCGGCCAGCATGGCGGGCACCAGGCGCAGGGCCTCGGCCTTGTCGACCTGGGCGCTTTGGCGCAGGCCGTGGCCCACCGATGCGCAGAAATCCGTCAAGGCCAGTGCCGGAATCACCGTGGCCACCGGCAGCACGTGCGCGAGGATCGGCGCCGCCACCAGCGTGGTGCCGAAGCCGTAGAGGCCGTAAACCAAATAGGCGGCCAGCACCGTCGGCTCGGCCACCAGCAACACCGCGGCGTCGGGCCAGGTCATGAAGTTCTCAAAAACAATAGCAAACGACGCAGGCGTGACGCTCGCTGTAGGCCGATGGGACGCGTCAGGCCATCACCTGGGCAATGGCGCGGCACACGTGGTCGGCGTTCTTGTCGTTGAGCGCGGCCACGCACATGCGGCCGCTGTCGGTGCCGTACACACCAAACTCCTTGCGCAGGCGCACCATCTGGTCCTTGCTCAGGCCCGAGTAACTGAACATGCCGATCTGCTCGGTGATGAAGCCCATGTCCTGCTTGACCCCCGCGGCCTTGAGCCCGTCGACGAGCTTGCGGCGCATGGCCTTGATGCGCACGCGCATGTCGGCCAGTTCCTTTTCCCACAGCGCACGCAGCTCGGGCGTGTTCAACACGGTGGCCACCACCGTGCCCCCGTGAAACTGCGGGTTGCTGTAGTTGGCGCGGATCACCAGCTTGAGTTGCGACAGAACCCGCTCGGCCTCGTCCTTGTCGGCGCACAGCACCGACAGCGCCCCGACGCGCTCGCCATACAGGCTGAAACTCTTGGAAAACGAGGTGGACACCAGAAAGGGCAAGCCGGCCGCCACAAACTTGCCGACCACGGCGCCGTCCTCGGTCAGGCCGTTGCCAAAGCCCTGGTAGGCCATGTCCAGGAAGGCCGTGAGCTTGCGGGCCTTCACCGCCGCGATCACCTCGTCCCACTGGGCTGCCGTGATGTCGTAGCCGGTGGGGTTGTGGCAGCAGGCGTGCAGGACAAAGATGGTGCCTTCGGGCGCCGCCTGCAGCGCCGCCAGCATGCCCCCAAAATCGATGCTTCCGCCGCCACCCGCCTTTGGCACGTAGTACGGATAGGTTTCGACCACAAAGCCGGCCTGCGTGAAGATCGCGCGGTGGTTTTCCCAGCTC
>CAYNWR010000352.1:0-3376 GCA_964400915.1 uncultured Burkholderiaceae bacterium | reverse complement strand
CGTGTGTGTGCACACCACGATGCGCGAGGCCAACGACCGCGGCTTCGAGTGCCTGCTGTTGTCCGACTGCACGGCGGCCACCGATCGTGGCAACCACGAAGCGGCGCTCAAGATGGTCACCATGCAGCACGGTGTGTTTGGTGCCCATGCCCGCTCAACCGACGTGCTGGCCGCACTGGGGGTTGATGCATGACCGTGGTCCACATCCCCAGTCCCGTGCCCGCCACGGGTGCCATGGCGCTGGAGACCTATGGTCTGACCAAGCGTTTTGGCAGCTTCACGGCCCTGGACGAGGTGTCGATGAAGGTCGAGCCCGGGTCCGTCCACGCCCTGCTGGGCGAAAACGGCGCCGGCAAGAGCACGCTGGTCAAGTGCATCGCCGGCACGCACCGGGCCGACGCGGGCAGCATCGTGTGCGACACACGTGAGCAGGACATCGGCTCGCCAATTGCCGCGCGGGCCTTGGGCATCGGCATGGTCTATCAGCATTTCACGCTGGCACCGGGGATGACGGTGGCCGAAAACCTGCTGCTGGCGGGCGGGAAGGCGCCCGCATGGATCGATTGGGCTGCCGAGCGGGCGAAGCTGCAGGCCTTCCTGATGTCCACGCCGTTTCGGCTGGATCTTCAGGCCACGCCCGCGGGCCTGGCGGCCGGCGAAAAGCAAAAACTCGAGCTGCTCAAGCAGCTGTACCTCAAGCCTCGGCTGTTGATCCTGGATGAACCGACCTCGGTGCTGACGCCACAGGAAGCCGACGAGGTGCTGGGCCTGGTGCGGGAGCTGGCACGCCAGAAGACGTGCACGGTCCTCATCATCACGCACAAGTTCCGCGAGGTCATGGCCTATGCCGACTCGGTCACCGTGCTGCGGCGTGGCCGTGCCGTGCTGCACACGTCCGTGTCGGACACCGATCCCGAGCGACTGGCGCAGTCGATGGTCGGCCAGGCCACGGCGCCACGCCTGACGGCCTCCGAGTCAAAATTAAAGGCGAATCAGCCATCAGCGGTTGCCCCTGTTCGTCAAAGTGCTATCAAAAGTGAAACATCCCAGGATGGACATGGACCTGCACCGGTTTTGCGAATGGAGGGGTTCCAAGTGCTGGGCGACCGGGGAACACTCGCCGTGCGCGACCTGTCCCTGGCGGTTTGTGCCGGCGAGATCCTTGGCCTCGCGGGCGTTTCGGGCAATGGGCAGCGCGAACTGGTCGAGGCGCTGGTCGGTCAGCGCGCGCGGCAGGCCGGTACGGTGCGCATCAAAGGTCAGGTGTATGCGGCCACGCGCGAGGAAAACCGACGCCTCAACGTGCGCAGCCTGCCCGAGGAGCCCTTGCGCAACGCCTGTGTGGGCGATCTGAGCGTGAGCGACAACATGGCGCTGCGCGACTTCGACGTCCAGCCGATGGTGGGCCGCAGTGGGCTGTTGCGGACGGCCTATTGGCGCTCGCGTGCGCTCGAATGGATCGCTGCCTACGGCATCAAGACGCGCGGCGAACTGGCGCCAATTCGCAGCCTGTCGGGCGGCAACGTGCAGCGCGCCGTCCTGGCCCGTGAACTGGCCGGCGACATTGATGTGCTGATTGCCGTCAACCCCGTGTTTGGCCTGGATTTCGCGGCCGTCGAGGAGATCCACCTGCGCTTGCGCCAGGTGCGCGACCGCGGCGGCGCCGTGTTGCTGGTCAGCGAAGACCTGGACGAATTGCTGGAGCTGGCCGACCGCATCGTGGTCATCAGCGAGGGGCGGATCGTCCACGAAACGCCGGCTGCCACCGCGCAGCGCCGCGTGTTGGGGGCCCATATGGGCGGCGGCCACCATGAAACCGCCGAGGCCTTGCCATGAATCGCTTGTCCGCCCAACCCTTTGCTTTCGACCTGGACCCGGACCGGGCTGCGCTGGTGATCATCGACATGCAACGCGACTTCATCGAGCCCGGAGGCTTCGGCGCGTCGCTGGGCAACGATGTGTCCTTGCTCGAGGCCATCGTGCCCGCCTGCGCTGCCGTGCTGCAGGCCTGGCGATCATGGGGTGGCCTGGTGGTGCACACGCGCGAATCACACGCACCGGACCTGTCGGATTGCCCGCCTGCCAAGCGCCTGCGCGGCAACCCTTCGCTGCGCATCGGAGATCCGGGACCGATGGGCCGTATCCTCGTGCGCGGTGAGCCGGGCAACGACATCCTGCCGGCGCTTGCGCCCCTGCCCGGCGAGATCGTCATCGACAAGCCCGGCAAGGGCGCCTTCTACGCAACGCCGCTGCATCAGGCCTTGCAGCAACGAGGGATCAGCCAATTGATCTTCATGGGCGTCACCACCGAGGTGTGTGTGCAGACCAGCATGCGTGAGGCCAACGATCGCGGCTACGAATGCCTGCTGCTCGTCGATTGCACCGAGAGCTACTTTCCCCGCTTCAAGGCGGCCGCCATCGAGATGATTCACGCGCAGGGCGGCATCGTGGGTTGGACGACGCCCAGTGCCGAACTGCTGCAGGCGCTGGCTGGCGCCGCCTCAAGCGGACCGGTGGCCCCTCGCTGATACATTTTCTGCCGTGCCAACCGCCACAGCCCGCCATCGAACCGTGTCCACACGCGATCGGACCGGTTCGCCCACCCGCGCCAGGAACCTGCCCTCGCGTGCCGATCACGTCTATGCGCAACTCAAGCGCGATGTGGCCGACTTCAAGCTGATCCCCGGCGATCGCTTTTCCGAGAACGAGTTGTGCGACCGACTGGGGGTCTCACGCACCCCGGTGCGCCAGGCCTTGTTCCGGCTTCAGCAAGAGGGGTATGTCGAGGTCCTGTTTCGCAGCGGCTGGCAGGTGCGCCCCTTCGACTTCGTCCGCTTCGAGCAGCTCTACGACCTGCGCATGGTGCTGGAGACCACGGCCGTGCACCGCCTGTGCAGCGACGGTGGGCAGGTGGAGCGCCGCCTGCTTGATGAGCTGGCGCGCATCTGGCTGGTGCCGCCGGCCGAGCGCAACACCGATTGGGTTCAGGTGGGGCAATGGGACGAGGCCTTTCATTGCGCCTTGGTGGCGGCAGCCGGCAATGCCGAAATGGCCCGGGTGCATCGCGACGTCACCGAACGCATTCGCATCATTCGCCGCCTCGACTTCACTCGCGGTGATCGCATCGAGGCCACCTACGCCGAGCACGGCAAGATCCTGCGCGCCATCCTGCAAAGCAAGGTCGATCAGGCGCAGTTGCTGCTGCGCGCGCATATCGAGCAGAGCAAGATCGAGGTGCGCAAGATCACGTTGAGCACGCTGTTTGAGGCGCGGGGGAGGGCGGCGCGGTGATAGGGCAATTCAAAAGCGAACTGCCTGGATGGCAAGAGACTCCAAGTTCGGCAAGAACGGGGAAGTAATCGTGGTCTATCCCCAA
>CAYNWR010000351.1:0-3378 GCA_964400915.1 uncultured Burkholderiaceae bacterium | reverse complement strand
TTGAGCCAATAGAACGCGATCTTGAGCAGCAACACCAGCGCCACGATCGCCCAGCCCCAGTTGCCCAGCATGCCGTGCAGCTTGTCCAGCAGCCAGTACAGCGGCTTGGCCAGAATGGTCAACCAGCCATAGTCCTTGACCAGTTCCAGACCCGGGGCCAGTTGCTCCAGCGTCTTTTCCTCCTGCGGGCCCACAAACAGCCGCGCCTCGATGGCCTGCGTGGCCGCAGGCGCCAGGGCCTGCAGCGGAATGATCATGCCCACGGCGTACAAATTGGTGTCCACCTTGCGCGTGAAGATTTCTCGGCTCACGCCATCGGCGAGCAGCCAGGCGCTGGCAAAGTAGTGCTGCACCATCGCCACGAAGCCGTTGGCGGAACTCTTGACGTGCTCGGCCTTGCCCTTCTCGATGTCCGAGAACTCCACCTTCTCGTACTTCTTGGCTTCGGTGTAGATCGCAGGGCCCGTGAAGGTGGAATAAAAGGCCGAATCGCCAGGCGGCTTGTTGCCGTCGCGCACCAGCTGAACGTACAGCTGCGGGTTCACCGGCGCGCCCGATTGGTTGATCACCTCGTGGCGCACCGCCACGGCGTAGCTGCCACGCTGCAGCGTGTAGGTCTTGACCAGGACCACACCGCCCACAGGCTGCGATTCAAAACGCACCTCCAACCGGTCTTGACCATCGGCCAGCACCAAGGGGCCCGCCGGCCCGCTCATCGGCGTCTTGTGGGTCGGGAAGGCACCCCCGGCAGCGCCGGCGATCAGACCCGATTGGGCCAGGTACACACGCTCGCGGCTGCTGTCGAGCATGACCACCTTGCCGGCCTTGCCATCCAGCGCCGCATGCTGAAGCAGTTCCAGACGCGTGACCGAACCGCCTTCGGTGTCAAAGTCGACCGCCAGCACGTCGGTGCTCGCGCGCACCGCTGCGCGCTGCGACACCGCCTGGGCGCCAGCCGGCACGGCACTGGAACCAGCCACCGTGGCCTGTGGCGTGGGCACCGCCTGGGGACTGGACACCGGCACCGCACCTGGCACCGCCGCGCCGCCGCTGCCGGCAGCACCGGGCACACCGGCCTGCCCGGCACCGTTTGGCGCCGTCGGCGCAGCGCCGTTGGGCGCGGTCTGCGCTGCCTTGGGGCGCTGTGGGAAGAAGGTGGCGGCGTGCCCGTTGTAGATCTGCCATTGGTCCCACAGCAGGACCATGGACATGCCAAAGATCACCCAGAGAATCGTGCGACGGATGTCGTTCATGTCGGCGTGGAGTCGGAGGAGGTGGGCGCGGCAGCGCAGCGGCGGCCAAGGCGCAAAGGAGCGGTGGGGACTGGGTCGTGCCCGCCCGCGCACCAGGGTTGGCATCGGACGATGCGATGCAAGGTCAGGTAGCTGCCCTGCGCTGCACCGTGGCGCTCCAGCGCTTCGATGGCGTAGACCGAGCAGGTGGGCGTGAAGCGGCAGCTGGAACCGAGCCACGGGCTGAGCAGCAGGCGGTAGGCCCGCACCAAGGCGATCAGGATTTGCTTCATGGCGCAGCAAGGGGCGCGCTGCGGGCAGCCGCCTGCGTCTTCAGCCGACGCGCGGCGCCCACCAGCAGGGCATCGATTTCCGCACGCAAATCACGCTGCAAGGCCTGCGAGCAGGCGCTGGGGTATGTGGCCAGGTCCAGCCCACGGTTCAGGCGCGCCACCCAGGCTGCTGGCGTGAGCCCCACCGCATGACGCCCGACCCCTTCATAGATCAGGCGGCGCATGGTGTTGCGGGTGACGGCGCGCTTGGCGTGGCGCTTGGGCAGCACGCACCCGATCCACAGGGGATCGCCGCCGAATGCTCGCAGGGCAGGCGCCTGCGCATCGGCCAGCACGAGCATGTGCAGGGCGAAATGGGGCGAACGCGCCCATGGGGCTCGGCCCATGACGGCGTCGAACTGGGCGCGGGATATCAGTCGTCTCATGCAACGGGACGGCTGGGCAGCTCCGTCGGCCTTCGGACGGCAGGCGGGCGCCGGCAAAAGCGTCAGACCGACAGGCGCTTGCGACCCTTGGCGCGGCGCGCATTGATGACCGCCCGCCCGCCGCGGGAACGCATGCGGGCGAGAAAACCGTGCGTGCGGGCACGCCGGATCTTGGAGGGTTGATAGGTGCGCTTCATGGTCGATACTCTCTTGAGGCGATTGAATGGTCCGGCCAGAAGGCGATGCCCCACCCGTTTCGGGGCGGCAGCAACGGCCTGATATCCACCTGGACCCGGCTGTACACAAGGCCTGTGGCGCTCCTGCACATGGCTGAAGGCGCCTGGGCGTGGTGCCTGGCGCGCCAAGGCCAACCAGAACACCCCGCCCTCTACCCCTGCAGCCAGCCCGGGTGGTTTTTGGACGGAAAAGCCCATGATTATCGCAGACTCGGCCGCGCGCGGCAATCGCCGCCGCAAAGGCATTCACCCGAGTGGCCTTGCCAGGGCCGGGTGGTTCGGCGCGGCACCCTGGTGCCCCATGGCCTGGGCAACACGGCCTCAGCACCGTCCAAGCGCCTTCTCCGTGCCCGGCCAAGCCCGCCACCCCACCGCGCCAGCCCTCCAGGTGCGGGCTTTCGGGCACCCCGTCTTGTTTCGGCGCTATGACAATATTTGTTGTGGATAAGGCTTTGATAACCTTGGTCGATCTGGCACAATGCGGGCCGGCTATTCACAACGATAACGTTCTTTCGTGCGCGAGGAGACCGCCTTTCCCATGCCTGGTGCAACAGAGCCCGGCGCCGAAGTGGCGCCCGGTCAGGAACTGTGGCGCGCCTGTGTCGACGTGCTCGCTCAGGAGATGTCCGAGCAGCTGTTCAACACCTGGATTCGCCCCCTCAACGTCCGCATCTCGGACGACTTTCAACGCGCCACAATCCAGGTCGAGAACCGGTTCAAGCTCGATTGGGTGCGGGCGCAGTATGCGCGGCGCATCGGCACCGTTCTGCAAGAACTTTCTGGCCACACCATGGCCATTGAGTTAGCGATCACTCCTAGAGAACAAGCCAAAAAGCCTGATGTTGCCACCCAGAAGGCACCGCGCGAGGTGCTTGACACCCTGCCCGCGCTGGCCGAGGAACCGCCCGCAGCGGCGCCGCGCCACCGGCTCAACCCGGCGCTCAATTTCGACACCCTGGTCGAGGGATCGGCCAACCGCATGGCGCGCGCCGCCGCATTGCACGTGGCGGGCGCCAACGACCTTCGCTACAACCCGCTGTACATCTATGGCGGCGTGGGCTTGGGCAAGACGCACCTGATGCACGCGGTGGGCAACCGCCTGCTGGCCGATCACCCGGACGCCAAAGTTCTCTACATCCATGCCGAGCAATACGTAACGGATGTGGTCAAGTCCTACCAGCGCAAGACCTTC
>CAYNWR010000350.1:0-3380 GCA_964400915.1 uncultured Burkholderiaceae bacterium | reverse complement strand
TGCAGATGTTCGACGTGGCCTTTTCCCGGCGGATGTGCTGTTCGCGCGTTTGCAGCGCCAAGCGATAGGCTGGCTTGCCCTGGGCATCGATGCTCACGCCCACCAGGCGGCCCGGCAGCGAGCGCTTGAGTTCGTCCCGGCAGGCCATGAAGGCTGCATGGGGTCCGCCGTTGCCCAGCGGCATGCCCAAACGCTGGCTGCTGCCCACAACAATGTCGGCGCCCATCTCCCCTGGCGGTTTGATGAGCGTCAGCGCCAGCAGGTCGGTGCCGACCACGAACAAGGCCCGCTGCCGATGAATCGTTGCGGCGTCGTCGCTCCAGTCGTGCAGCCAGCCGCTGGAGGCCGGGTATTGTGCGTAGGCACCGAAGTAGTCGTCCTGGGCCAGGGCGGCGCGCCATTCGTCGCCCGAGTTGGCAATGATCAGTTGGATGCCCAATGGGGCGGCACGTGTTTTCAGCACCTCGATCACCTGGGGGTGCGTATCGCCCGACACCACGAACACCGGGCCAGGCGCCTTGGCGCTGCGCCGGGCCAGGCTCATGGCCTCGGCCGCTGCCGTTGCTTCGTCCAGCAGCGACGCGTTGGCAATGGGCATGGCCGTGAGATCACACACCAGGGTCTGAAAATTCAGCATCGCCTCCAGGCGGCCCTGCGAGATTTCGGCCTGATAGGGGGTATAGGCGGTGTACCAGGCGGGGTTCTCCAGCACGTTGCGCAGGATCACCGCGGGGGTGTGGTTGGCGTGGTAACCCTGGCCGATGAAACTCTTGCACACGCGGTTGTGGCTGGCGATGGCGCGCAGTTGCGCCAAGGCTTCGGCCTCGCTGGCGGGCGGCTCCAGCGGCATGGTGTCATCCCGTCGGATCGCAGCGGGGACCACCTCGTCGACCAGCGCGGCGCGGCTGGGCAGGCCCAGCGCCT
The DNA here is from genome assembly GCA_964400915.1 of uncultured Burkholderiaceae bacterium. GTDB lineage: Bacteria > Pseudomonadota > Gammaproteobacteria > Burkholderiales > Burkholderiaceae_C > CAYNWR01. The sequence continues at coordinate 2,456 of CAYNWR010000350.1, read as the reverse complement.
GCAGCATTTGCGCTTCATCGGTGGCGTCGGGGCCGATGTGGCGCGCGCTGAAGTCGGCCACAGCGCCATGGCCCAGGGACATGTCCATGTGCAGTTGCGCCCTGTCAGCTGGCGGTCAAGGCCTGGTAGGCGGCCTCATCGAGCAAGGCGCCCGTGTCCGCGCTGTTGGCCAGCCGAATCCGAAAGAACCAGCCAGCACCCAAGGGGTCCGAATTGGCCAGCGCGGGATCGGCGCGCAGCGCCTCGTTCACTTCCAGAACCTCGCCAGCCAGTGGCATGTAGACATCGGCTGCCGCCTTGACGGATTCGACGACACCCGCGACGTCCTTGGCGGCGTAATGACGCCCGACTTCGGGCAGATCGACAAACACGACATCGCCCAGGGCATCCTGGGCGTGGACGGTGATGCCCACGGTGGCGGTGTCGCCCTCGATGCGCAGCCATTCGTGGTCTTCGGTGTAGCGGGTGGTGGTCATGTTCAAGGGCTCCTGATTCAGCCTCGGTGGTAACGATGGGGGACAAAGGGCAGGGCACAAACCCGCATGGGCACACGCCTGCCGCGCACGCGGGCACCCAGCACGGTGCCAATCTCGGCGCAGGCCGCGCTGACCATGGCCAGCGCGATGGGTTGGTCCAGTGTGGGGGACAAGAGCCCGCTGGTGACCTGGCCGACCACGGCGCCGCTGGCGTCTTCGATCAGGGCCGGCTCGCGCACGGGCACACGCTCCTGGGCCGTCAATCCCACACGCTTTTTTTGCAGATTGGATGGGATTTGGCCTGCAGCGAGCGCCAGGTCTTGCAATTGTGCTTCTATTTTAGTAGCGCCTGGATATCCCCCGCTGCGGGCGCCTGCGGGCCGGCGTACCTTCTGGATGGCCCAGGACAGGCCCGCCTCGATGGGCGTGGTGTGGGCATCGATGTCGTTGCCGTACAGGCACAGGCCTGCTTCCAGGCGCAGCGAGTTTCGCGCACCCAGACCCACCGGCTTGACGCGCGAGTCGGCCAGCAACAAGCGGGCAAATGCATCGGCGGCCCCATCGGGCAACGACACCTCAAAACCGTCTTCGCCCGTGTACCCGCTGCGCGTGACAAACACATCGTGGGTGTTCCAGGCAAAGGCCGCACCCGTCATGAACACCAGGCGCTCGACACCCGGCAGCACGGTTTGCAAGGCCGCACAGGCCTGGGGGCCCTGCAGAGCCAGCAAGGCCCGCGGCAGCAGGCCCGAAACCGTGCATTGCGAGCCGATGCGGGTGCGCAGATGCGCCAGATCGGCGTGTTTGCAGGCACCGTTGACCACCAGCAGAAAATCATCGTCCCGGCGCGTGAACATCAAGTCATCGAGGATGCCGCCATCGTCGTTGGTCAGAAGGCCATAGCGCTGGCGTCCTGCGCCCAGGCCAGCGACGTCCACCGGCATCACCCGCTCCAGCGCCTGGGCAGCGCCCGCGCCACTCACGAGGATCTGGCCCATGTGCGAGACGTCAAACAGCCCGGCGGCCGTGCGGGTGTGCCGGTGCTCGGCCACCAGCCCGTCCGGGAACTGCACCGGCAGGCTGTAGCCGGCGTAGGGCACCAGGCGCGCGCCGCGTTCGACGTGCAGATCGAACAAGGCGGTGCGCAGCGCCGTGCCAGGGGATTCGGGTTTCATAACGGGCCAGGCCTCCGTGCGTGCGTTGCAAGCTTGGGTGTCGCCTGGGCGCCGAGCGCATGGGCTTCACCTCCGCCTCGCTGTCCGCTTTACCTGAGAGATTCACCGCGGCGGGTTGCCCCTGCGGTTTGCTCCTTCGGTGGAGGACGTCTGGCGCCCCCTCTCTCCAGTGAGGAACACGGCCTTGCGGCCATGGTTGTCAGTCCTGGGTGCCTGAGCGTTCAACACATGCCCTGCGGCCGGTCTGCGCCTTCGGCGGCGGCAAGGTGTCGAAGCACCCCGCCGCTCTCTCCTGACCCACCGATTCTATCGGGGCACCCGCCACCCGGGTGTCACATGCTGCCGTAGTTGGGTCCGCCACTGCCTTCCGGGGTCACCCAGACGATGTTCTGCCCGGGGTCCTTGATGTCACAGGTCTTGCAATGCACGCAGTTCTGCGCATTGATCTGCAGGCGGTCGCTGCCGTCGTCGTTCTTCACGAACTCGTAGACCCCCGCTGGGCAATAGCGGCTTTCGGGGCCACCAAACTTGCTCAGGTTGATGTTGACCGGCACGCCCGCGTCCTTGAGCGTCAGGTGGGCCGGCTGCTGCTCTTCGTGGTTGGTGTTGCTGATGAACACGCTGGAGAGGCGGTCGAAGGTGATCTTGCCGTCGGGCTTGGGGTAGCTGATCTGCGGCATCTCGGCCGCGGGGCGCAGCTTCACGTGGTCGGGCGTGGTGTTGTGCAGCGTCCACGGCGGGTTGGACACACCCACTTTGGGCAGGAACCACTGCTCGATGCCGGTCATGGCCTGGCCCACCAGCT
>CAYNWR010000349.1:0-3386 GCA_964400915.1 uncultured Burkholderiaceae bacterium | reverse complement strand
TGGTATTTCCGCCGGCGTGGGTGGTTGAAGTAGACCGACCCGCGACGGGTGCTTCGTTGCGCTGGACCTCCTGGGCTCGTTGTGCAGGCCAGGCTGCAAACCATGTCTTGGAGCGCCATTCAGGTCACGTGCGTTGCCCACGTGACGCAAGACCCTGCTCAGCTCGCCAGCAGCCGCTCAAGCGTCCAGACGACACCGATGGCCAGCAGACCCCAGGCGGCGTGATGCCGCGTCGGACGAAACGATGCTTGGGGCCGGCGTTGTAGCAAACGTTGCGCTGCTCGGCCGACCACGAGCAGCACGGCCACAAAGGCGATCTGCCCCAGCTCGATGCCGACGTTGAAGCCCAGCAGGCTGGCCCACTGGTGCACGCCATGCAGGCCCATGTCCGCCAGGGCGGTGGCAAAGCCCAATCCGTGCAGCAGGCCGCAGCCGAGAACCAGCAGGACCAGGGCCTGGCGGGGCAGTGCCGAGGCGCGCAGGTGCACCAGACCCAGTGCGGCAATGCTGGCCGCAATGGCGGGCTCGGTCCAGGTGGGCGGTACCCGGACGATGCCGAACAGACCCAGACCCAGCGTCAGGCTGTGTGCCAGGGTGAAGGCACTGAGGGTCCAGAGCCAGAATTTCCAACCGCGACCCGCGAGCAGCAGGCCACACACAAACAGCAGGTGGTCGGGCCCCAACAGGATGTGTTCGATGCCGATGCGCGTGTAGTTCAGCGCCACCGCTGTGGGCGCCTGAAAAAAGTCATGCGTCTGGCGCACCGGCGTGAACACAGCGGCTTCTTCCTGTGGGCCGCGGCTTGCGCGTATCGTCATCTGCCGTTCCGCCGGGCGCTGGCCAAACACATCAAAGCGCAGGTTCAGACTTTGCGGTGCCTGCGCAAAGCGCCATTTGCCCATCAACAGAAAATGATCGGCACCGGCTGGATTGGTGGGGTCCTTCTCATGCGGTTCGGCCATCAGGTTGAGCAAATCGATCCGGCCCGGCGCGCCACCGTCGGTCAATTGCAGCCGGCTGGCCAGTTCCGTGCGCAAGTGCTGTTGCTGCTGGCCCATCTCGCGCGCAGACAGGCGGCCATCACCGTCCTCGTCAATGCCCTCAAAAGCGCTCAGCGGCAGGGACAACACCACAAACACCGAATCACCGACCACGTTGAGCGTGCCCTGCTGCGCCGGCATGAGGTGGGCCTGGGCCGCCAGCGTCAACGCCAACAGGGCCGGCAGTGCGAGCCCCCTTCGCAGCTGGTGCCATGGCCTGTGCACGATGGTCCGCAGCCCACTTGGGCCAAGCATCACTTGGGCGGTGGTGGGGGCGGTGGTGTGCCGCCGCCACCCGTGCCACCCGTCCCGCCGGTACCGGTACTGGCACCCGTGCCTTTCACGCAGCGCTGAAAGTACGGATAGGTGTCTGTCACGTAGTAGTGGTAGATGCCATTTGGAAACTCGGGCGTCACGCCCGTTCGGCCATTGCATTCATCCAGATCGCCCAGGCCGGCGACGTATTCCCAATCCTGCTTGAAGGTTCCCATGGGGTACAGGCTGGTGGACGGCCGCCCCGAGCCGGGTGTGGCCAGGGTGCGGTAGCTGCCCTTCATGACCTTGACGGCGGACGTGGCGTCGCTGGCGCTGGTGTAACCGTAGCGGGCGTAGACCGGAAAGCCGTCGATGGCCCAGCCGATCAGCGTCATCGCCTGCCCCTTGGCCATCTTGGTCAGCATGGCTTCGGGCATGCCGTGGTAGTGGTACTCGCCCGTGGGCTGCACATGGGCGTTGCTGCTGTCCAGTCCCAGCTTGAAAGAGGTCTGGCCCATTGCCTCGATCGACCACGGGCCGACCTGCCCGTTGAGCGAGCAGTTGCTGCCCGTGCTGTCGCAGGTGGCGTTGGTGTTGGGATCGAACTTCACGCCATTGAGGGCGTGGCCCACGACGGTGGCGGCGGTGCCGGTGCTGCTGGCGATGGCCGGCGCAAGGGTGTAGTTGGCCGAGACGGTCACCGATTTGATCGCCGACGGGTTGTCGCTGTTGGGAAAGGTGCCGGTGACGTGATCGGGCAGGCCGTTGGCAGCAAGGGTGCGCACCGTGCCACTGCAGCTCCAGCTGGATGTGCTGATCGCGTTGACCGACGCGGTGCTGTTGAAGGCGCTGTAGGCGTAATTGCATTGAACACCCGCGGTGGTCACCGCCGTGGTGGTGCCCCCGCTGCCACCCGAGCCCCCTGTGCCGCCCGTACCTCCGGTTGCGCTGGCGCTGGGCGTCACGTTGACGCCGTTGGAGGCCGGCCCGCTGCCCGCGGGCCCGGTGGCGTTGACGGTGCAAAAGTACACCGTGCCATTGACCAGCTGCGTCACATTCAGCGGGCTGGCGCTGCCCGACATCGTCCGCACCGAGATGCCGGCCGTGCAGGTGGCTGTGTAGCCGGTGATGGTGGCCGTGCCGGCTGGGGCGGCGAAGGCGATCTGCGCGCTGGCGTTGCCGGCGCTTGCCGTCAAACCCGTGGGTGCGCCAGGCAGCACACAGGCTCCCGGCAGTGCCAAGCAGACAAAATCCTGCAGGGCACCCAACTGCGCCAGCGCGTTGCCGGTCAAGGGGCCAAGGCCGAACACGGCGTCATTGGCAACCCCCAGGTACAGCTGCGTTTCGGGGTAGTAGCGGTACACATACGGCCCGCTGGTTTGCGATGCCTTGCTCCCGGGAAAGAGCGAGGGATAGGCAGATTCGGCCCAGTTGAAGAAGGTCCCGGCATCCAGGGTGGCGGTCGTCACGGCCTGTGCCTGCCGGCGTTGTTCGATCGAAACGACGGGCAATGCCGCAGCGCTGCGCACGCATTGGCCGTCCCGCACGGCCGCGATGCGGCTGGCCACGGCAGACTCGGTGCAGGCGTCGGCCGCCAGCACACTGTCACCGGGCAAGGCCCGTGTGGCCATCGGTGGAGCAACGGGATCGCTTCCGCCGCAGGCCGTCAGAGCCGTCAAGGCCAGGGCCAAACACGTTGCGATGAACAGTGCCTCCCCTGCTCGTCTGGTCAATCGATCGCTCATGTGCTGCACCTCCGTGCCAAGCGGAAACTATCGCTCGCGCGGTTCGCTCGTGCAAAGGCCTACCGCCGTCCAGGGATTGTCCCAAGCTCCTGCGTGGTTCACCACCTGTCTGGTGACTGAATCACGCTTGCATGGCAAATTCTGGATGAAATCAGATTGGAGCGATCGCAAATACTATGTTGTTTGCTATTCATTTTGACAAACCCGGGTACTGGCTGCCCATTTGCCAATACCTGATCAGGCACCAGCTGTGCAGTCATGCCCGGCCTGTGCGATCCTTCCGAGCGTTTTCCCTTTCCAACAACGAGCGAGACATGACCATGAACCCATCCCCTGCGCTGTACAG
>CAYNWR010000348.1:0-3386 GCA_964400915.1 uncultured Burkholderiaceae bacterium | reverse complement strand
TGGCGCAGCGCGCTGGCGGCCAAGACGCTGCAGGACATGGGCATGCGCAACGTGGCGCACATCGAAGGCGGTTTTGCCGACTGGCAGAAGGCGGGCGCCCCCACCGAGACGCTGGAGCAGCAGAAGGCGCGCAAGGCGCGTTGAGCCGCCCACCCGAGTTTTTTTGTCGCTATAGAAAAAACCGGCCCTCTGCGAGCGCCGGATCAATGAACATTGCTATGAAATTCGAAGCGATCCTGTTCGACTGTGATGGGGTGCTGGTGGACAGCGAACCCATCACCAACCGCGTGCTCGCGCGGCGCCTGGGCGACCTGGGCTGGCACATGACGGTGGAGGAATGCATGGCCACGTTTGTGGGCAAGGCCGTCAAGGACGAGGTCGACCAGATCGCGGCCCGCACCGGCGTGCGGGTGGACGACGCGTGGCTGGTGGCGTTTCGTGCCGAGCGCGATGCGGCCCTGGCGGTGGAATTGCAGGCCATCGATGGGGCGCTGTCGGCCGTGTCGCAATTGCACGCGGCCTGGGGCGGCCGCATCGCCTGCGCCAGCGGCGCCGACCGCAACAAGATCAACCTGATGCTGCAGCGTGTGGGCCTGTGGACCTATTTTGACGGGCGGATCTTCAGCGGGCACGAAACCCCCCGCAGCAAACCGGCGCCCGACGTCTATCTGGCGGCCGCGGCGGCGCTGGGCGTCGATCCGCGCCAGTGCCTGGTCATCGAAGACACGCCCACCGGCGTCACCGCGGGTGTGGCCGCAGGCGCCACCGTCTGGGGCTACAGCCCGCCGGGGATCGGCGGGCACGGCAGCCCCGATTCGCTGCGCGCCGCTGGCGCCGTGCGCGTGTTCGAGCAGATGGGCGATCTGCCGCGCCTGTTGGCCTGAACCGGTGGCCATGAGCGTGCGTTGGACCTCTCGCGTTTGGGCGTCCCGGGGTGGGCACCGGGCTTGCGGCGTCTCGAGCGGGTGCGCCGCCGGCTTGCTGCTGTCGATGGTGCTGCTGCTGGGTGCCTGCTCCACCGCCCGCCCGTGGATCAATCAGCCGCTGTCGAACAGCGAACCTGTGTCGCGCAGAACCGTTGGTGGTCTGGTCGAGCCAGACGCGGTGCACGACCTGTCGATGCTCGTGGCCGTGACCTTGTCGGGTGGTGGGGCCCGCGCGGCCGCGTTCGGCTACGGGGTGCTCGACGGCTTGCGGCAGGTGCGATTTCCATGGAATGGCGTGCCCACAAGCCTGCTGGACGAGATCGATGTGATCAGCGGGGTGTCCGGTGGCAGCATCATCGCGGGGTATTTCGCGGCCTTCGGGCAGCAGACCTTTCCCAGCTTCGAGCGCGAGTTCCTGCACAAGGATTTTCAGGACACCCTGGTCAACACGCTGCTGCTGCCCGCCACGCTGCACGAGCTCAGCTCGCCCTGGATCGGACGCAGCCACCTGCTGGAGCGGCGCCTGTCCGAGCTGTATCAGGGCAAGACCTTTGGCGATCTCAAGACCGATGGCGCACCGCGCCTGCTGGTGACGGCAACGGATCTGTCCCTGGGCACGGCCTTCGAGTTCACCGAGGAGCAGTTCGAATTGATCTGCTCGGATCTGTCCAGCGTGCCCCTTTCCTTTGCTGTGGCGGCCTCGTCGGCCGTGCCGATCGTCCTGAGCCCCATGACCCTGCGCAACCACGCCGACCAATGCCCGCGCGCGATGGCAAGCCAGAGTCCGCGCACCGGAAACGACAACTACCGGGCACGCATGATGCGGCAGATCAGCGCCAGCTATCGCGATGCCAAGGCCCGACCCTACATTCACCTGGTCGACGGGGGGCTGGCCGACAACCTGGGTGTGCGCCGCCTGCTCGACCGCACACTGGTGGCGGGCGGCCTGCAGGGGGCCCTGCGCAACCTGCCGCCGGGCTCGGTGCGCAAGCTCGTGCTGGTGACCGTCAATTCCGAACGGGACCCCACCGAACACATCGACCGCAACGGCCAGGTGCCCACCACCTTGCAGGTGCTGGACGCACTGCTGTTCGGCGCTGGGTCGCGGGCCACGCAGGAAACCCTGGGACTTCTCAGCGACGTGGTGGCCCAATGGCGGCGCGAGGTCGGCCATCATCGGGGTGACGGCCGCGATGTGTTTGCCCCCGATGCCAGCATCCATTCGATCACGCTGAACCTGCGAGATGCGCCGGCCGCGCTGGATGTGGACCGTCTGCTGCAGATCCCCACCGCCTTTTCCGTATCCCGTGGCGACGTGGACCTGCTCATCCGCGCAGGGCGCCGCATGCTGCTCCAATCACCCCAATTGCGACACCTGGCCGACAATCTGGGCGCGCGCTGGCCCGAATCCGCGATCGAACCCTGATCGGCGCCGGGGCCGCCGCCCTTTTTCTGCCCGACCCATTCACCAGGAGACCTTGAAATGACTTTCCAACCGAACCGACGCGTCGCGCTGGCGGGCCTTGCCGCTGTGCTGGCCCTGTCGTCGCAGGCTGCGGGTGCCCAGGCCTACCCCAACAAACCCATCCGCTTTGTGGTGCCTTTTGCGGCCGGCAGCGCCACCGACCAGATTGCGCGCGCCTTCGCAGCCAAGGTCACCGATACCCTGGCGCAGCCCATCGTCGTCGACAACAAGCCCGGCGTGAACGGCATGCTCGGTGCGTCGGAAGTGGCCAAGGCCGCGCCCGACGGCTACACCATCCTGATCGGCACCAACAGCACGAACGCGGCGCTCAAGAGCCTGATGAAATCGCTGCCCTATGACCAGGACACGGCCTTCGCGCCCGTGGCCTACCTGGGCCATGTGCCCCTGATCGTTGCCGTCAACAACGACGTGCCGGCCAAGACCCTCAAGGAGTTCGTCGACCTGGCCAAGGCCAAGTCGGGGCAGGTCACCTTCGCCAGTGCGAGCACCTCGCAGCTCGTGTCGTCCGAGATGCTGGCCAGCATGGCGGGCATCAAGATGACCAACGTGCCTTACAAGAGCGGGCCCGCCGCGATGACCGACCTGATCGGGGGGCAGGTCAACATGTTCACGGCCGATTTCGCCGTGATGGTGCCGCAGGTCAAGGGCGGCAAGGTGCGTGGCCTGGCCGTCACCTCCACCAAACGTTCGGCCGTGGTGCCCGATCTGCCCACGGTCAACGAGGCGCTGGGTCTGAAGGACTACGAACTGATCGCCTACTTTGCGGCCTTTGCACCAGCTGGAACGCCAGCGGATGTGGTGGCCAGGCTCAACGGGGCCTTCAATGCCGCGGCGCAGACCAAGGACCTGCAGGACAAATTTGCGCCCATCGGCTTCTCGGTCGACCCGGGCACCCCGGCGGCACTGGCCGATCGCACCAAGGTCGAGACGGCCAAGTGGGCCAAGGCCATCCGCGAAGCGAAGATCGAGCCGCA
>CAYNWR010000347.1:0-3395 GCA_964400915.1 uncultured Burkholderiaceae bacterium | reverse complement strand
CATGGGCCTGGTGCAGGGCGACAGCATGTCGGCACGCTTCTTCCACCGGCTGGGCGCGTCGCTTCTTGATCGCACGATCTGCGCGGCGGCAGGCGGCGAAGCCCTGGTGCAGACCCTGGGCGCCAAGGTGGGCATGCGTGTGGAGTTTTTTGCCGAATCCGATCTGATCGTGATCTGGGGCAGCAATCCCATCGCCAGCAACCTGCATTTCTGGCGCCTGGCCCAGGAGGCCAAGCGGCGCGGGGCCCGCCTGATCTGCATCGACCCGCGGCGCAGCGAGACGGCCGAAAAGTGCCACGAGCACATCGCCCTGATGCCGGGCACCGATGCCGCGCTGGCCCTGGCTGTGGTGCACGAGCTTGTCGAGCACGACTGGCTCGATCACGACTACATCGAGCGCTTCACGCTGGGGTTTGATGCATTGCGCGAACGCGCCCAGGCGTGGACGCCCGAGCGCGCCGCCGCTGTGTGTCAGGTGCCGGTCGCGCAGATCCGCGATCTGGCGCGCGCCTGGGGCACCACGCGCAAGGCGGCGATCCGGCTCAACTACGGCATGCAACGTGTCCATGGCGGTGGCAATGCCGCGCGCGCGGTGCTGGGACTTCCGGCGCTCACGGGCGCGTGGCGCGATCGAGCGGGGGGCGTTCTCCTGTCGAGCTCCGGCAGTTTCCCGGTGCAGCGGGTGGTGCTGCAGCGGCCCGATCTCCTGGGCCAGCGGCGGCCGCGCACGATCAACATGAGCACCATCGGCAACGACCTGCTGCGCGAAGCCAGTGCGGACTTTGGGCCGAAGATCGAGGCGCTGGTGGTGTACAACAGCAACCCGATGGCGGTGGCGCCGGAGTCGGCCAAGGTGGCGCAGGGCTTTGCCCGCGACGACCTGTTCACGGTGGTGCTCGAGCATTTCAAAACCGACACCGCCGACATGGCCGACTATGTGCTGCCCGCCACCACGCAACTCGAGCATTGGGACATCCACCTGGCCTACGGCCACACCGATGTGCTGCTGAACCGGCCGGCGATTGCGCCGGTGGGGCAGGCCCGACCAAACACGCAGGTCTTTCGGGATCTGGCGCTGCGAATGGGCTGGAGCGATCCCTGTTTCCAGGACAGCGACGAACTGCTTTGCCGGCAGGCCTACGCGGCTTCGGATGTCGATTTCGACGAATTGTTGCGCACAGGCTTTGCAACGCTGAAGCTGCCCGATGCACCGTTTGCGCAGGGGGGGTTTCCCACGCCGTCCGGGCGCTGTGAGTTTCACAGTGAACGCCTCGCCGCACAGGGCCTGGATGCCGTTGCCCAGCACCTGCCCAACCGCGAACCGGGTGGGGCCGATGCGCGGTACCCCCTGGCGATGATTTCACCGCCGGCCCGCAACTTCCTCAATTCCAGCTTTGTCAACGTCGAGAGCATCCGCCGGGCCGAAGGTGAGCCCGCTCTTGAAATACACCCCGATGACGCAGAGCCACGAGGCATCAGCGATGGCGACGAGGTGCGGGTCTTCAACGACCGCGGCAGTTACCGGTGCATCGCCAGGCTGGCCGGTCGGGCGCGGCCGGGCGTGGTCAATGGTCTGGGCGTGTGGTGGCGCAAGTTTGGGCGCGACGGCACCAATGTGAACGAACTGACCAGTCAGGCCTTGACCGATCTGGGACGAGGACCGACTTTCTACGATTGTTGTGTGCAAGTAGAACGGCTCGCGTCTACGGCTCGCTCGCCTCATGGGTTGTGAGATGCAGCACGATGGAGCGACGCGTGCGCGTTGGGTCTTCAGGACTCGCTGCGGCGTGAGCCAGATTCGGATGCATGAACAGGACATCGCCGGTGTGCATCGGCATCAAGCGGCGCGAAACACCCCGGGTCTCTAGGCAATCGGCCAGGGCACGGCTGTGACTTTGAATCTCGCTGGCGTTTTCGCCATGGGGCCAGTGCAGCCGCGCGTCGCCCCATGTCATGGGCGCCACCCGGTGTGAGCCCGGGTACACCTGCAGGGCACCATTGATCACGTCCACGGGCTCGGCTGCAATCCAGACCGTCAAGGCCAGCAGCGGATGCCTGAGCGGAAAGAAGGGGGCATCCCGGTGCACCCCTTTGCCCGAGCTGTGCCGGAACATCTGCGATTGCATCAGCAGGGGCTCACCGCCCAGAATCAGCGCGCAACGCCGCACGAGCTCTGGTTGTCCCACCAGCGCAGCGGTGGCCGCAGACAACTCGTGAAAATCGTGCACGGCGAAGGCAGGGCCGTCGCCGGACCAGCGCTGGATTTCGCTCAGCGCGAACACCCCCTCGCCTTCGCGGTGGCAGGTCAGGCGAGTGCCACGGGCCATGGCCTCATCCAGTTCGCTCCATGAACGGCTCAGGAGCGTTTCGGCCACGGCGGCTGGCCACAAGGCAAAACCGTCCAGCGCAAAGGCCCGCAACTCATGGGCCTCGTCCGCAGTGATCCGATCCCGCTTCAGCAGCGCATCGATCCGCTCCGGCGCGCCAGGGCCATCAAGCCACAGGCGCCGGCCGTTCATGCTGGCGCGAAGCGATCGGCCCGTGCCCGCGGCCAGTGCAACTGAAACACCGGGTGCAGCCGGCTCAGGTCGTCCGACAGCAGGGCACCCGGCGCCGTGAGCGACACGAGGTTGACCAGCAGCCGAACCTCGGTCTCGTGCACACGTCGCACGATGTGATGGGGCGTGATCTGGTTGGGGTGCAGCAGCCCCGCCGCCTGCACCAGTTCCTTGAGTGCGTGCAAGGTCTGCTGATGAAAGTTGTAGACCCGTTCGGTCTTGTCGGCCACCACCAGCGCCTTCTGTCGATGGGGATCCTGTGTGGTGACGCCCGTGGGGCAATGGCCGGTGTGGCAATGCTGGGCCTGGATGCACCCCAACGCAAACATGAAGCCCCGTGCGCTGTTGCACCAGTCGGCACCAAGGGCCATGGAGCGAGCGATGTCGAAGGCGCTGACGATCTTGCCGGCGCAACCAATCTTGATGCGCGAACGCAGGTTCAGGCCCACCAGCGTGTTGTGCACCAGCAGCAGGCCTTCCTCCATGGGCACACCAACGTGGTCGGTGAACTCCAGCGGCGCTGCACCGGTCCCGCCCTCGGCACCATCCACCACGATGAAGTCCGGGGTGATGTTGGTGGCCAGCATGGCCTTGGCCAATGCAAACCATTCCCAGGGATGGCCGACACAAAACTTGAAGCCCGTTGGCTTTCCGCCCGACAACTGACGCAGGCGGGCGATGAAATGCATCATCTCGATCGGTGTCGAGAAGGCCGAATGCGCCGCCGGCGACACACAATCGACGCCCACGGGCACACCGCGTGCCTCAGCGATCTCCGGCGTCACCTTGGGACCCGGCAACACACCGCCGTGGCCGGGCTTGGCGCCCTGGCTCAGC
>CAYNWR010000346.1:0-3402 GCA_964400915.1 uncultured Burkholderiaceae bacterium | reverse complement strand
CTGGACGATTGGCTATGGCCATCTGTGTGATGCGAAGCACCCGCCGATCACCGAGGCCGAAGCCGAGGTCTATCTGGCGCGCGATCTGCACACGGCGCTCGCCGCGACGCTGCGCTACTGCCCGGTGCTTGCCGCCGAACCCGAAGGGCGACTTTCGGCCATCGTGGACTTCACGTTCAACCTTGGCGCGGGGAGGTTGCAGACGTCGACGCTGCGGCGACGGATCAACCAGCGGGATTGGCCGGGCGTAGCACGCGAGTTGCGGTGTTGGATCTACGGAGGCGGACGTGTGCTGCCAGGACTTGTAACCCGACGCGATGCTGAGGCACGGCTACTTGGTTGACACCGCTCGTTCAATGCTTTCCTTTGAGGCTGTGTGCCCCATGAACATGGCCCATGCTGGTTGCTGACACGTGATCTTGGAGCGATGCCGTGGACAATCCGGTCAAAATGCCGCATTGGCTGGCCTGCTGAGATTCACGGCAGTTTTCCCGCAAAGTCTTGAGCTGTCGTTCCAGCGCCTTCAACTCTTTGATGCGAGCGGCCACATGGTCGATGTGCTCGTCGAGCAGGTCGTTCACTTGTGCGCAGTTCTCGTGAGGCGAATCCTTGAAGCGCAGCAACACTCGGATTTCGTCCAACGTCATGTCCAACCCTCGGCAGTGCCGAATGAAGGACAGTCGGTCAACGTGTTCGCTGCCGTACACCCGGTAGTTACCTTCTGTGCGAGGCGTTTCTGGCAACAATCCTTCGCGTTCGTAATACCGGATCGTCTCAACCTGGGTGTGAGCCGCCTTGGCCAGTTCACCGATTTTCATATCTTCACCTTGAGCGGTGGCAAGAAAGTTGCGCCATTTTATTTGTAGGTACTTGACATTGTAGTGGCTACAGGGTTTTTAATCCATCCAACAAGGAGAAGATCATGAACCCTACTCACCAACGCCAACAAGTTGACACTGCCTGCGGTTGTGGGAGTGGCTGCGCTGCATCGCCTGCCGTGGGCGGGCCAATGGCGTCTAAAGCAACGGCTGTTGAGCCACATAGATTCCGGATCGCGAACATGGACTGCGCGTCCGAAGAGTCAGAAATCCGTCGAGCGCTGGACGGCGTGGCAGGCATTCGTGGCTTGCAGTTCAACTTGGGCGACCGCGAGTTGGCCATCGCTGCCGAGGATCATGCTCTGCGGTTGGCACTGGATGCGATTCGCAAAGCGGGCTTCAAACCGGAACCACTCGGCGTAGAAGACAAATCGGATGGAGCTACTGCCGCTGCGCCAACTGGTTTCTGGGCCTCATGGGGCAAATTGATTGCTGCATTGGGGCTGGCCGTGGCGGCTGAAGGCTTGGCATTCGCTTTTCCAGATAGTTGGCCAGGAAAAGCCTTTGGAATGGCGCTGGCCGCGGTGGCCATCGTCCTGGCGGGTTTCTCTGTCTACGGTAAAGGGCTTGCCGCACTGCGGCAAGGACGCTTGAACATCAACGCCTTGATGACTGTGGCCGTGACAGGTGCCTTCTTGATAGGCCAGTGGCCAGAAGCTGCCATGGTGATGGCCTTGTATGCCATAGCCGAGGCCATCGAGGCTCGAGCGGTGGACCGGGCGCGTAACGCCATCAAGAGCTTGCTGGCGCTGGCACCGGAGCAAGCCGAGGTGCGTCAAGGTGACGGTAGTTGGACGCGCGTCGGCGTCAAAGCGGTCGTTGTCGACGCAACAGTGCGCATCCGTCCAGGAGAGCGCGTTCCACTCGATGGTGTCGTCACGCTCGGACAGAGTGCCATCGACCAGTCCCCTGTGACTGGGGAAAGCCTGCCTATAGACAAGGCTCCTGGCGACGAAGTGTACGCAGGCACCATCAACCAGTCTGCCGCTTTGGAATTCCGTGTCACCGCGCCCGCTTCGGACAGCACCCTGGCGCGCATCATCCACGCAGTCGAGCAAGCACAGTCGTCCCGTGCGCCGACACAGCGCTTTGTAGATCGATTTGCCGCGATCTACACCCCTGCCGTTTTCATCCTGGCTGTCGCCGTCGCGTTGCTAGCACCATGGATCACGGACTTGACCTGGATGCAGGCTGTCTACAAGGCCTTGGTGTTGTTGGTCATTGCTTGCCCTTGTGCCTTGGTTATTTCCACACCTGTCACGGTCGTCAGCGGTTTGGCAGCCGGGGCAAGGCGGGGAATTTTGATCAAAGGTGGCGTTTACTTGGAGGATGCGCGAAAGATCAAAGCTGTGGCCCTGGACAAGACCGGTACGATCACGGAAGGCAAGCCCAAACTGGTGGCCTTCGAGCCCGTGGACACAGGTCTTGATCAACGGGTGCTGGAGGGGCTTGCAAAGAGTCTCGCGGGCCGGTCGGATCACCCGGTTTCCAAAGCCATCGCAGAGGGGCTGTCAACCGCCGATCAAGAGGTGGGAGAGTTTCAAGCCGTTGCAGGGCGTGGAGTGCAAGGTGTTATCGGCAATCATTCCTACGCGCTGGCCAACCACCGCTGGATCGAGGAGCGTGGGCAATGTTCGGCTGAACTCGAAACCCGCCTCGCAGTTCATGAGGAGGCAGGTCGCACGGTCACACTCCTCGCTAACAGCGAACGTGTGATGGCGATCTGCGCGGTGGCGGACACCATCAAACCATCCTCCGCCCAAGCGGTGGCCGACCTGAAGTCGCTCGGCGTGACACCGGTCATGCTGACAGGGGATAACATCGCGACCGCGCGCACCGTTGGCTCTCAGGCGGGCATAGCCGAAGTGCGGGGCAACCTGCTGCCAGAAGACAAACTACAGGCCATCGGCGAACTTCAACAGCGACTGGGCATCACGGCAATGACTGGCGATGGCATCAACGATGCACCAGCACTTGCTAAGGCCGACATCGGCTTCGCCATGGGTGCTGCTGGAACCCATACGGCGATGGAAGCCGCAGATGTTGTGGTCATGAACGATGACCTGCGTCGTCTGCCGGAAACGATACGGCTCTCGAAGCGCACCCACGCTGTTCTGTGGCAGAACATCTGTCTCGCGCTAGGCATCAAGTTGGTGTTCTTAGTGCTGGCCATCTTCGACAACGCCTCCATGTGGATGGCGGTGTTTGCGGACATGGGGGCAAGCTTGCTGGTGGTCTTCAATGGGCTAAGGTTGCTTGGAAAGCAATCGAGCAAGTAGAAAAAGATGTACGGGAAAGTCTATAGCTGCTACACTCTTGATCATATGCGTAAATGGTTGGCAATCCTTTTGTTGGTATTTGTGCCGCTACAGCTTAGCTGGGCGGCTGCAGCCAGCTATTGCCAACACGAAACCGGTACCTCAGCCAAGCACTTTGGTCACCATGACCATCAGCACAAGATTGCGGATGGCAAAGACGCATCTTCCGATCCAGCCAAGACCATCGGTGGTGATCCCGATTGCGC
>CAYNWR010000345.1:0-3408 GCA_964400915.1 uncultured Burkholderiaceae bacterium | reverse complement strand
CGAACCAGCCCAGCTTGCCCACCTGTTCGGTGTGCACCCAATACTGGTAGAGCAGGTCGACCAGGGCCACCACCCCGAACACCAGAGGCGGCACACCGGCCACGGCCATGGGCAGGTAGAAGATCCACCCCAGCAGTGCACCGCTGCTGGTCTGACGCAAGGCGGTCGATAGGTTGTAGTCCTCGCTCTGGTGGTGGACCACATGCGCGGCCCAGAAAACGGACATCTCATGCCCGGCCCGATGCAGCCAGTAGTAACAGAAATCGTAGAAGACCAGCGCCAGCAGCCAGCCGACGCCGGTCTGCCAGAACTCCGGGCCTGGGCCGATGGCCACAGTGCTGTAGACGGCCGTGTAGATCCCCACGCGCAGCACCCGCGTGAAAACTGCACTGATCTGGCTGAGCATGCCCAGGCCGATGCTGTTGATGGCGTCTGCCAGGCGATAGGTGTTGTTGCGGCGCGCCAGCCCCACGGCGAACTCGATCGCGATCAACAACAGGAACACCGGCGTGGCAAGGACGATGATCTGGCTGGGCGACATGAAGAACCCTGGATCGTCAGGTGAGCGCGCCGCGCGCGTCAACGGTGAAGATGCGTTCGACCCGTCCATGCGCCAGACCGCCCCGCACCCCGATCAGGTGATCGTGCAGGTTGACGGTGGGATCGCAATGGCCGGGTATGAGCCACAGGAAATGGCCGATCGCGGGCAGTGCGCTGCGCCCCATGGCCGGACGCACGATGCCATGCTCGTCGCCGCCATTGGTGAACACCAGCTCGGGCGCGCCATCGGGCTGCAACACCAGGGGCATGCCCGAATCGATGGCGTGCGCCTTGTGTCCGGCGTCGCACACGGCATGGGTCGACGCCGTGCTCATCACCTGCGTCTTGACAAACAGGGCGTGCTCAAACGTCGGCTGGGCCGGATCGCGTTCGTTGCGCGCGTAGTCCGCGTCCATGAACAGGAACGAGCCCGGCTGGATTTCGCCCCACAAGCCACTGGCGGCCTCCATCGCCAGGCTGCCCGTGCCCCCTCCCGTGACCAGCAAGGGCTGCGCATACTGCTCGGCCAGCAGATCGAGCGTCAATTGGACAAATTGCGCGGACCGCACGATGGCCGTGCGCCGCTCGGCGGTGCTGCGAAAGTGCTGGGCGCGGCCGTGGTAGGCCTGCAGCCCGACCAGGCGCAGGCCTGGCACTTCGGCAATGGCGCTGGCAATGGGCAGAACATCCAGGCCCGGTGGAGCGCCACAGCGGCCGTGGCCCACATCGATCTCGATGGTCACGTCGATCTGCACCGCTTCGCGTTCGAGCGACGCCGCCAGACGGCGCACGCCTTCGAGGCTGTCCACGGCCAAGGCAAGCCGGCCGCCCCTGGCGGCCAGGGACTTGGCCAGGCGCACCAGGCGCGCGAGCTTGGTGCCGCCGATGACTTCGTTGCTGATGTAGATGTCCAGCACGCCGCCGGCGGCCATGACCTCGGCCTCGGCGGTCTTCTGGACACAACAGCCGCCAGCGCCCTGCGCCACCAGCCAGTTGGCCAGTTCGCTGCACTTGTGCATCTTGGCATGGGGTCGCCAACGCAATTGATGGCGCCGCGCAAAATCGGCCATGCGCTGGGTGTTGCGCTCCATGGCGTCGAGATCGACGACCAGGGCGGGCGTGTCGATGGCGTCCAGGCCCTGGCCAATCAGGGCCCGGATCGCCTCAGGCGGTGCTTTCATCGAGTGGGCCTTCGGCGGGATGATCCAGATGCTGGGTTTCACCC
The DNA here is from genome assembly GCA_964400915.1 of uncultured Burkholderiaceae bacterium. Lineage (GTDB taxonomy): Bacteria > Pseudomonadota > Gammaproteobacteria > Burkholderiales > Burkholderiaceae_C > CAYNWR01. Next base: position 1,643 of record CAYNWR010000345.1, on the reverse strand, counting down.
CAGCCGACGAGGGTAAATCCCCCAGGCGTCCAGAGCAAGCGGTTGATGGCGGCGTTGGCCAGTTCCCACGTGCGTGGGGCGCTCAGGTCCTGACCCGTCGCGGCCCGGTACAGGATGTCCATCACCCCGCCATGCGCCACGAGCACGATTTGTTCGCCCAGATGGCGTGCCGCCAGATCGCTGGCGGCACTGACCACCCGCTCGCGAAATGCCACCAGGTGTTCGCCGCCGTCTGGGGGGGCAAACAGGGGATCGCGTTTGCGCCAGCGCAACGCGTCTTCGGGCCAATGATGTTCAATTTCCGCGAAGGTGCGGCCCTCGAAGCGACCAAAACCGCGCTCGCGCAGGCCCTCGTGGGTTGCCACGGGGCGCCCGCTGACGCGTGCAATGGCCAGCGCGGTGTCACGGGCCCGCTCCAGGTCGCTGGAATAGATGCTCGCCAGCACCTCGCCGGCCAGGGCCTCGGCAGCCCGCATGGCCTGCCAGCGCCCCCGTTCATTGAGCCCGATATCCAATTGCCCCTGGATGCGTGTGTCGACATTCCAGGCCGTCTCGCCGTGGCGGATCGCGATGATGCGCGTGGCTTCCAAAGACCATCTCCCTTTCAATTCTGCAGTTGGCCGCCCACCAGTCGCAGCATGCGTGCGCAGCGACCAGCCAGCGATTCGTCGTGGGTGACCAGGACGAAGGCCGTGCCCGATTGAGCGGCCAATTCCAGCATCAGATCAAAAACGATTGACGCGTGAGCCCGGTCGAGGTTGCCCGTGGGTTCGTCGGCAAGCACACAGGCTGGGCGCGTGACCAGGGCACGCGCGATCGCCACGCGTTGACGCTCGCCACCCGACAGCTCGGACGGGCGGTGCGCGGTGCGTGGGCCCAATCCCACCCGCTCGAGCATCGAGCGCGCCGTCTGACGGGCCTGCTCCAGCGTCTGCCGGCGCATCCACAACGGCATGGCCACGTTGTCCAGTGCCGTGAATTCGGGCAGCAGGTGGTGGAACTGGTACACAAAACCCAGATGCAGGTTGCGCCAGCGCCCGGCCGCCGCCGGACTCATGTCGACAAAGGCAGCGCCCTGCAATTGCACCCGCCCGGCGCTGGGCATGTCCAGGCCACCCAGCAGATGCAGCAAGGTGCTCTTGCCCGATCCCGAGGCGCCGACGATGGCAAGGGTCTCGCCGGGTGCGACGCTCAGATCGATGCCCTTGAGCACCTGCACATCCAGCTCGCCCTCGTGAAAGCGCTTTTCGACGCCACGGGCCAGCACCACGGCGGTCGCCTCATTCATAGCGCAGCGCCTCGGCCGGGTTGACGCGGCTGGCGCGCCAGCTGGGGTAGATCGTCGCCAGAAACGACAGGATCAAGGAGATCAGGACGACCGGCACGATATCGCCCGACTGCGGATCGCTGGGCATGCGGTGGATGAGGTAAATGTCGCGCGGCAGGAAGCTGGCGTTGAGCGCTCCTTCCAGGGCCGGCACGATGACGTCGATGTTGAAGGCCACCAGCAGGCCCAGCAACAACCCCGACATGGTGCCAATCACACCGACCGCCGCCCCCTGCACCACGAAGATCGCCAGGATGCTCGCGGGACTGGCCCCCAGTGTGCGCAGGATGGCGATGTCCGCGCGCTTGTCGGTCAC
>CAYNWR010000344.1:0-3417 GCA_964400915.1 uncultured Burkholderiaceae bacterium | reverse complement strand
TGTCATCCACGCGGACTTCGGTGCGCTGGGGGCACTGGGCGTGCGCTTCGTCTGAAGTCCGCTGCCTCGGCAGCCATCGCTATACTGCCCGAATGAACCAGTTGGTACAAAACAAGGGCGGTCACAAGGCAGGCGCTTCGAGACGGACCACTCCGGCGGCGGCGCGCGCGGCCAAACCGGGCGCCGCAACCGCAGCGCCGCCCCCCGGCCGCACCAACGACCCTGAGCGCACGATGGCGGAAATCCTGACGGTGGCCCGGCAGGAGTTCTCCGAAAAAGGTCTGGCCGGCGCGCGCATCGACGAAATCGCAGCCGCGACGCGCACCAGCAAGCGCATGATCTACTACTATTTCGGTAGCAAGGAAGGTTTGTACCTGCGGGTGATCGAGGAGGCCTATCGGCGGGTTCGGGCCCACGAGGCGACCTACCAGCTCGACGACCTACCACCCGAAGACGCCCTGCGGCGCCTGGTGGGGGGCACCTTTGACCACCACCACGCCAACCAGGACTACATCCGCCTGGTGATGAACGAAAACATCCAACGCGGCGCATTCATCCGGCAAAGCAAGGTGCTGCGGCAACTCAATGCGCCGGCCATCGAGGAGATCCGCCGTCTGTACGCCCGAGGCCTGGAACAGGGCATTTTCCGCGCCGGGCTGGACCCGGTGGACATCCACGCGACCATCTCGGCACTGGCCTTCTTCAACGTTGCCAACCAGCACACCTTTGGTTCGATGTTCAATTTCGATACGCAACAGGGGCAAGGCCTGCTCACGCGGCGCGACAACATCATCGAAACCGTCGTGCGCTACGTGCGCAAATAGGCCGACATCAGGATCAGGGTTACCCCCAATCGTCGAAAAACTAACTAGTTCGTACATTAGGGCGCTTTCTAGGCTCAGAAGGCTTTGACGTGCAATCCCTGATCGACGGTCTGTGCCGCTTCTTCGGCGCCCTGATGGTGGGCGCATTGGCCCTGATGGTTGTCCTCGTGTTTGGCAACGTGGTGCTGCGCTACGGCTTCAATTCCGGATTCACGCTCTCCGAGGAGCTCTCACGCTGGCTGTTCGTCTGGATGACCTTCCTGGGCGCTGTTGTGGCGCTGAACGAGCGGGCCCACCTGGGAACCGACACCCTGATTTCACGCCTGCCCCTGGCCGGCAAGAAGGTCTGCCTGGGCCTCACGCTGGCCTTGATGCTCTATCTGTGCTGGCTGGTGCTGCGCGGCTCTTGGCAGCAGACGGTGATCAATCTCACCTCGACCAGCGCGGTCATGCAGGCATCGATGGGGATCTTCTACGCGTCGGGCGTCGCTTTTGCCGTTTGCGGTGGGGCCATCATCGCCTGGAATCTGTGGCGGCTGCTTTCGGGCCAGATGGGCGATGCGGAGCTGGTGGGCGTCTCCGAATCCGAAGACGGCGGCCACAGCCCCGCGACACGCTGAGCGCCAGACAAACAGGACAACGCCATGACGATTGCCATTTTTCTGGGCTCGCTCCTCGCAGCGATGATGTTGGGTGTTCCCATTGCGTTTTCGCTGCTGGCGTGTGGCGCGGCGCTGATGTGGCACCTGAACCTGTTCGATCCGCAGATCCTCGCGCAGAACCTCATTGAGGGCAGCAACAGCTTTCCGCTGTTGGCGGTTCCGTTCTTCATGCTGGCCGGCGAGATCATGAACGCTGGCGGCCTGTCGCGCCGCATCGTGGGTCTGGCCCTGGCCTTGGTCGGGCATGTGCGTGGCGGCCTGGGCTACGTGGCCATCACGGCGGCCGTGATGATGGCGGCCCTCTCGGGGTCGGCCGTTGCCGACGCAGCTGCGCTGTCTGCCCTGCTGCTGCCGATGATGGTGGCCGCTGGACACGACAAGGCGCGATCGGCCGGCTTGCTGGCCTCCAGCGCCATCATTGCCCCCATCATTCCGCCCTCCATCGGCTTCGTGATTTTCGGCGTCGCCGCCAACGTGTCGATCTCCAAGCTCTTCCTGGCCGGCATCGTGCCCGGCTTGCTGCTTGGTGTGTCCCTTTGGGTCACGTGGTGGTGGGTCGCCCGACGCGAGCAGGTGTCCACACCACCGCGCAAGAGCGCTCGTGAAGTGATGCAGGCCCTGCGCGACGCCACGTTTGCATTGGGTCTGCCCGTCATCGTGGTGGCGGGCCTGAAGTTCGGTGTCTTCACACCAACAGAAGCCGCCGTGGTCGCCTCGGTGTACGCACTGGTCATCTCGGTCTTTGTCTACGGCGAACTGCGATTGGGCCAGTTGTACGGGCTGTTCTTGTCCGCAGCCAAGACCACCGCGGTCATCATGTTCCTCGTGGCCGCGGCCATGGTGTCGGCCTGGCTGATCACCGTGGCGCAATTGCCCGACGAGCTGGTGAAGTTGCTGCAACCCTTCCTGGACAGCCCGCGCCTGCTGATGGCCATCATCATGTTGCTGGTGATTGCGGTGGGCACTGCCATGGACATGACACCCACGATCCTGATCCTCACGCCCGTTCTCATGCCGATCGTCAAGGCGGCCGGCATCGATCCGATCTACTTTGGTGTGCTGTTCATCATCAACAACGCCATCGGGCTGGTCACGCCGCCGGTGGGAACGGTGCTCAACACCGTGGCCGGTGTCGGCAAGGTGAGCATGGACGAAGTCACCAAGGGTGTATTGCCGTTCATGTTTGCCCAGTTTGGCCTGTTGTTCCTGATGGTGATGTTTCCATCCATCGTCATCGTTCCCGCGCGCTGGCTGGCACAGTGACCCAAGCCCCAGTCATTTCCCGCAATCTGTGCGCTGGTACGCCGCACAGGTTTGCCCATCCGATTCCGCCTACCGCTTGTTTGTGGAGAGACACATGAAACGTTGGATGCTCAAGACCCTGGTCGCTGCCGTCGCCACCGCCAGCCTGGGCGCGGCCATCGCCCAGGAAAAAGTGATCAAGTTCGCCACCCAGAACCCCAAAGGTCACCCCATCGTGATGGGGATGGAGAGGTTTGCCGAGATCGTCCAGGCCAAGGCACCGGGCAAGCTCAAGGTGAACCTCTTCCCTGGCGGCACGCTGGGCAGCGATCAGGCCAATGTTTCAGCCTTGCAGGGCGGCACGCTGGAAATGGTGTCGATGAATTCGGGCATCCTGGCCTCCCAGGTGCGCGATTTCGCCATTTACGATTTCCCGTTCATGTTCGCCAACACCCGCGAAGCCGATGCGATCGTCGACGGCGCCTTTGGCAAGAAGATGCATGCCAAGCTGGAAGAAAAAGGCCTGGTGGGCCTGGCCTACTTTGAACTCGGCTTTCGAAACATCACCAACAGCCGCCGCCCGCTGACCAAGGTGGAGGACATCGCAGGCCTGAAGCTGCGCGTGATCCCCAACCCGATCAACGTCGACTGGGTCAAGGCATTGGGTGCCAACCCGACGCCCCTGCCCT
>CAYNWR010000343.1:0-3453 GCA_964400915.1 uncultured Burkholderiaceae bacterium | reverse complement strand
GAACACCTGCCCGAGCGCTTTGGGCTGTTCACCATCATCCTGCTGGGCGAAGGCATGGCCTCGGTGGTGCACGCGCTGGACCATGACACCGTTCTGCAGGGGTATGCGGTGGCTGCGGCCCTGGGTGGCGCGGCACTGAGCTTTCTGACCTGGTTGGGCTACTTTGAGTTGACACGTGCACACGCCGAGCGAGACGTGCACGACGCCAGCGGTGGACGCAAGCTGCGGCTGTGGGCCTACGGACACGTGCCCATCTACGTGGGTGTGTTCAGCCTGGCGGCAGGCACCGTGGCAATGGCCGCAGCCAATGCATGGACATCCCCACAGCTGCTGCTGTACGCCGCCGGCGTCGCGCAAATACCGTTGGGCCTGATGCTCTTGCGGGCCGCTTCGCGCCGGGCGCTTTGAAGCTGGGTGCCGCCGCCCGACAGCACGAACAACACGCTTCTCAAATGCGCACAAGCGTCTGCCTGCGGCGAGACGAACTCAGTGGCATCAAAAAAGAATACTACCACAATGATAGCTAACTATGTATAGTTGACAATCGCTAACGGCCAGTATTGTTCAATCGTTCCTGCCCTGCGGCCCCATACCGCCGCCCGGCTTCCAACAGCTGAGGCGTGCCGATGACGGCATTCAACCCATCAAAGTCCAGCATCTGGCCCTGCCAGGGCCCCGTGGTCTGGTGCTGGTGCAGGCTGGCGTAGTAGGCCTGCAGGGTGTGGGCCACGGCGCGGGCGGTACCGCCGGGGAAGATGACGATGCGAAACCCATGCGCCCCCAGCTCGGCGGCACTTTGCACCGGGGTCTTGCCACCTTCCACCATGTTGGCCAGCAGGGGCACACGCTGGGCAAAGCGGGTGCAGGCCGCACGCATCTGCTGGGGTGAGCGCAGCGCCTCAACAAACAGCGCGTCCACGCCGCAGGCCAGGTACTGCTCGGCCCGCTCCAGCGCGGCGTCCAGCCCCTCCACCGCCACCGCGTCGGTGCGCGCCAAGATCAGTGTTTGGGCCGACTGGCGCGAATCCAGCGCGGCCTTGAGCTTGCCGCACATTTCTGCAGCCGGGATCACGGCCTTGCCGTCGAGGTGGCCGCAGCGTTTGGGAAAGGTCTGGTCTTCCAATTGCACCATGGCAGCGCCAGCGCGCTCAAAGTCGCGCACGGTGCGCTGCGTGTTCAGCGCGTTGCCAAAGCCGGTGTCAGCGTCCACGATCACCGGCAGCGGTACCCGGTCGGTGATGTGGGCCAGGGTCTGCGCCACCTCGGTGGCGGTGGTCAGACCAATGTCGGAGCGGCCCAGGCGGGTGTAGGCAATCGAAGCACCCGAAAGGTACAGCGCCTCAAACCCGGCTTGCTGGGCCACCAGGGCCGACAATGCGTCGTACACACCGGGAGCCAGCAGGGGCTTGGGCTGGGCCAGGCGTTGTTTGAGGTTCATGCCAGTGCCTCCGGGTGTCGTCCTTGTAGTTGATGGGCCATGCTGTGCGCCGCAATCCAGCCACCGGCCATCGCGCTGAGCAGCCCGTTGCCCGACAGGTAGCCCCACACCGCCGGGCCGCTGACACCACGGGCCGCGCCGCCTGCGGCCCAGATGTTGGGAAAGGCTGTGCCGTCGGTTCGGCGCACCCGGCACTGGGCATCGATGTCGAGCCCACCCTGGGTGTGAAACAGCGCCCCGGTCACCCGCACCGCGTGGTACGGCGCGGTCAGGCGGGCCAGTTCTGGCGCCAGGTCGGCCTCGGGGCAACCGATCAGCGCGGCCAGCGCAACGCGGGTGTCCGCTCGCCGCACGGCGCCCGCCGACTCGGCCTCACAAAAATCGGGAAAGCCGCGCGCCAGTTCGAGCTGCTGTTGGTCAAACACATTCCAGGCCACACCGCCGGGCTGTCCCAGCACCTGGACGGCGGCCTCCGAGTAGCCTGCCGTCTCGTCATGAAAGCGCTGGCCGCGGGCGTTGAGTTGCATGCCGCCTTCCATCATCACGGCCCAGGTCATCAGCGCGCCCTGCGGCACCACCCACGAGCCATGGCCCTGGTAGCCGGTCAGATCGGCCAGCCCGGCACCCAGGGCCCGGCCCCAGGCGATGGCACTGCCGTCGTTGCCGACATGGCCAGCGTAAATGGCCGCGCGCATGGCAGGCAGCAGTTCGGCCACCATGGCCGGGTTGCCACCAAAGCCGTTGCAGGCCAACAGCAGCGCGTGGCAGGCGACATGCTCCAGCGCGCCATCGGGCCGCTGGTAGCCCAGGCCCAGCACGTGGTCAGAACCATCCACCCAAAGCTCCACCACGCGGGCGTTGCACAGCAAGTCGGCCCCCAGCCGGTGGGCCACTTCGGTCAGGGCCGCAACCAAGGCCGAACCGGTGCGCGGAGGCAAGGTGTGCATGCGGTGAGCCGTGTGGCCCGGGTACAGGAAGTTGTCCAGCACGCTGAAGGCCAAGCCATGCTTGCCCAGGCGATCCAGCGCCGGGGCCACCGACCGGGCATAGGCCAACACCAGATGACTTGCTGCTGTGCCACCGGCCTTGGCCTGAATGTCGGACACAAACTGCTCCAGGGTGTCTGCGATGCCCTGCGCTGCCTGTGCCTGCGTGCCCGCAGCCGGTACAAAGCCTGACGACAGTGCGGTGGAGCCGCGTGGCTGCGCGTCACGCTCCAACATCAGGCAGTCCACCCCTGCGTCGCGCAGGGCGATCGCGGCCATGAGGCCGCACGCCCCTGCGCCCACAATGGCCACTGGCACCTGGGGGGTGTTGACCGGCATGGCCGATTTGCGCACGACGCGCGGCACCGTCGCCAAGGCAGAATTGCCGGCATTCATGGTCAGGAAGTCGGCGGGATGAAGGGCTGCGAAACCGCCTGGAACACCGGCAGCGCCTCCAGGCGCGCGGCATGAGCCGCCAGCGTGGGCAATTGCGCCATGGGCAGCAGGCCCGGGTGCGCGTCGTTGACAAAGCGCAGCGCTGCTGCCAGTGCAATGTCGGCATGGCCCAGCCGCTGGCCCAACCAAAACTCAGGTCCGCCGGCCGCCCTTTCGTGTTCCAGCGCGGCAGCCACCGACGCGAGCTGCATGCGACAGCGCTCGGACCACACCGCTGAGACCTGGGTGTGCAGGCGCAGTTCGTAGAACAAGGCCACGCCCTTTTCAGCCAGGCCCATGGCCAGGGCTGCAGCCCTCAGCGCATCGCGCCGGGCCGTGCCCTGGGCTGGAAACATGGCGCGCTGCGGACCCACCAGATCGTCGAGATGGTCGAGGATGTAGTGGCTTTCCAGCAGACTCACACCGTCGTCCAACACCAGCGTGGGAACCCGCACCAGCGGGTTGTAGCTTCGAATTTTTTCAGACTCGCCAAACACCGACCAGGGGCGGTGTTCAAACGGCAAACCATAGAGCGTGAGCGCAATGCCCACGCGCCGCACAAATGGCGAATCGTATTGGCCGATGAGGATCATG